>JBNLCD010000686.1:0-2835 GCA_050303635.1 Anaerolineae bacterium | reverse complement strand
CATTGGTTGAAGAAGTTCGCGGCACATTCTATCCCCTGTTGGAGAGCAATAAAAATACACTGGAGATTGAATGTCCGGCTGATATTGGCCAGATATACAGTGATACGACCCGCCTCAATCAAATTTTGATTAACTTGCTGACAAATGCCAACAAATTTACCCATCAGGGCAAACTTAAATTGAGTGTCGAACGTATTGCTGAATCAGATGCCAAGTGGATTCAATTCAAGGTCAATGATACCGGCATTGGTATTCCCAAAGATGCGCAAGATGCCATTTTTGAGCCTTTCAATCAAGTTGATAATTCTTTTACCCGTATTTATGGTGGCACCGGCTTAGGGCTAACCATCACCAAAGCCTATTGTAAATTATTACATGGTGATATTTCCGTTGACAGCACCGAAGGCACAGTCACAACATTTACGGTTAAACTGCCCGTTACCTATGAACGTGGTCAGGCCGCGTCATGGGCGCAAACGATCTAAAATATTGACCTACGGCTGGCTGATGTATCCCCCACGTCCGCGCAATGCCTAGACCACCAAGTCAGCATAATGCTGTGAACCTCATTACAATAGACTCAACACACTTGCTTTTTTAATGGGAAAGTTTTTGCTTGCGCTATGAAAAAAATTTTGGGTTCGCTCTACCAAAAACTCTGGAAAAAACGCCGCCGCTGGCAACGTGTACTCCTTGTTTTTTTTCTGCTTTTTAGCCTGCTAGGGTCGTCATTCTACTATTGGCTTGTTTGGGATTTGCCGTCTGTCGAATCGCTCGAATCGGGTTATGCGTTGCCGAGTACACGCATTTATGACCGGAATGGTCGGTTGCTCTATGAAATAGTGGATTTATACGGTGGGAGCCATCACACGATTGGTCTCGATGAAATGGCGAGTTGTATGTCGACGGCCACCATCGCTACGGAAGACTCAAATTTCTATGAACATCCGGGGGTTGATATTGTCGGTGTGACCCGCGCCATGTGGATTAATATCCGGGGTGGGGAAGTCCGCGCTGGCGGGAGCACGATCACTCAACAAGTGGCGCGTAATCTACTGCTGACGAAAAATCCAAGCCAAGATCGTAGTTTTCGACGGAAAGCACGCGAGTCGATTCTCGCGCTGGAATTAAACCGAACCTATTCACGGGATGAAATTTTAGCGCTCTATCTCAACCAAACCTATTATGGCAATTTGGCTTATGGGATTGATGCGGCCTCACGTATTTATTTTGGCAAACCGCCTAGCTCCTTGAGTTTGGCTGAGTGTGCCATGTTAGCGGGGTTACCCCAAGCTCCAGCGGAATATAATCCGCTGACTAATTTTGATATTGCCAAAGATCGTCAAGAAATTGTGCTTGATTTGATGGCCAAGCATGGCTATATCACATCCGCCGAAGCCGAAATTGCAAAAAATGAAGCACTGGTTTTCGGCAGTGAGCCTTTTGAAATTCAAGCACCGCATTTTGTAACTGCTGTTTGGACCCAGCTTGAGAGGGACTATGGTGCCGAGTTAATCTCCGGCGGTTTGGAAGTCACGACTACGTTGGATTTAGACTGGTACAACACGGCCCAAGAAATTAGCCAACGTCATATTTATGATTTGAATAATCCAGCCGATGGCACCCCGCCTAAAAATGCGCGCAATGCGGCATTAGTGGCAATGGACCCTTATACTGGACAAATTTTGGTGATGTTGGGCAGTCCGAATTATTTTGACGAGAATAATGCGGGCAATGTAAATGCCGCCGTCGCTTACCGCCAACCCGGCTCAGCACTAAAACCGTTTACCTATGCCGCCGCCTTTGACCCGACTCGTGAAGACCCTTATACGCCCGCGTCGATGGTGCTGGATATTGAAACACCTTTTGTGACGCGCCGTTTACAAAGTTATACGCCTTCGAATTTTGGGCTAGTCGAGCATGGTCCCGTGCTGATTCGGGAAGCGCTGGGTTCGTCTTATAATATCCCGCCGGTGGTAGTTTTAGATGATATCGGGCTCGATGCGTTGATTAGTTTGGTTTCGCGCTTGGGCATCACCAATCTGACGGATTCAAGTCGTTATGATTTGGCACTCACACTGGGCGGGGGCGAGGTGCGACTCGTTGATTTGACGAATGCTTATGCGTCGTTGGCAAACGGCGGCCAAAATATTGAACCCGTGTATATTCTCGAAATTCGCACAGCCGATGGAGAATTGCTCTATGAGTGGCACCCTCCTAATCTGGGTGCGTCGGAACTGGACCCGCGTGTCGCTTTTCTTATTACCGATATTTTGTCAGATAACAATGCGCGCGTGCCATCCTTTGGTACGTCCAGCCCCCTCAATATTGGTCGGATTGCCGCCGCAAAAACCGGAACCACAACGGATTTCCGTGATAACTGGACAATGGGCTATACGCCAAATCTAGTCACCGGCGTTTGGGTCGGCAACGCGGATAATACGCCGATGCACAATGTGACCGGCGTCAGCGGGGCGGGACCAATTTGGAATGAATTTATGCGGACGGTGCTCTATGCTCAGCCGGAGCTTTCGTTTGAAGTGCCGGAAGGCGTCACGCGAATGCAAGTTTGCACGCCTTCCGGTCTCATACCAAGCGACACTTGCTCCCGCCGCGTATGGGAGTGGTTTATTGAAGGCACCGAGCCCACGCAAGAAGATACCATGTATCAAGCATTTGAAATTGATATTCGCACGGGCGAATTAGCGGACGACGAAACCCCCGAAGATTATCGCGAGGAAAAAGTCTATCTAGTTTTACCGCCGGAAGCACGCCAATGGGCCTCGCGCGAAGGCATCCTTGCTCCACCGACGGGCGCGGTCTTGGTGGGTGTCG
>JBNLCD010000685.1:0-2838 GCA_050303635.1 Anaerolineae bacterium | reverse complement strand
ACGCCCATGCTAACGATGGGACTTTGGGCGCTCTGGTTTGACGTGCGCGGCAAATGGACATGGAGCGGGTGGTGGTTCGGTTTGGCGGTAATTATGAAACCCACTATTTTGTGGTGGAGTCCCCTCGTGCTGATATTGGGAGTCGTCGGGCGGGTGAGGTCGGCGAAGCCGGGTGAGGTCGCCCCCAATTTCGCGATCAAAAAATTACCGTTCAAAGCTCTCATCTCAACGGCTCTGGCTTTTGCGATTCCGCTAATGACAGTCTATCTATGGGATTATGGCCGCGCTCAACATTTTTATGAACTGGGTTCGGTCAATAATAATCCGGGGCGTTTTATTCGCTCTGATGAAGTGTGGCCCCGCTTGGAAGATTGGCTAACTATTCTCGGCGAACTGAGCGGCACGGGCTGGCTCACGTTGCTCTTGGGCCTATTTGGAGCAATCTCTATCTGGCGAAACCGTGCTAAGAATCCTCAAGCCAATATGCTTTTGCTCTTGTTCGCCAATTTTGCCGTGTTCTATTTGGGTGTGCAGTGGCTAGTTGCCTTCAATACCTATGACCGCTATATGCTGATTCTTGCTCCAATTTTCTGGTTATGGGCGGGCTATGGTCTTACGGAGTTATTGGAAATATGGTCACGGCCTGTCACGACCCTACGGAGGATGCTGATTATATTTATAGTTTGTGGCTTAATTGGTATTTCAAGCAGTTCCACAAATAATGCGGCCCGCCAAGATTTGAGTGCTTATCCTGACGGTATGCCTGAATTAATCGAGATGATCGAAACCGATTATCCGAACACCATTTTTTATGATTATTGGTTGAATTTGGAATTGGAATGGTATCTTGACGCCGAGGCGGGCGTAACGGTGGCGTATTTTGGCACACCGGAGGAATTGGCGCTTCATTTGGCACCGGAATACGGCCCGCGCTATTTTGTGGCACCTTCACCCCAAAAAGCACAGTTCTGGGTCGAAGTGTTGCGAGCTAAAGGCAATCGTATCACCTTGGTTTATCAAGCCAAAGTTGGGAACTATGTAATTTATGAAGTATTACCGCCCCGCAGTGTCCTCGCGGAGCTTTTTGGCTGAGCGAATCACACCTCGCCAGAACCAGACAATATAGCCAGACAGAATTAGATAGACGACTACCAAAACCGCTAACACAGCCAGAACAACTGGCTGGGTAATCCAATCCGCTATGGTCACAATCGCATCCCAAACATCGTTGCGGACAGCTTCATCGAGAATAAACCGGAACATGCCGAAAAGAGCGACCCCCAAGGTCGGTACGACAATGAGGATGCTCGCCAATAAACCGATGGCAATCCCCAACCCTTCATCATATTGTGGAGGACTTGGGGTTAATTCTTTTAAACGGGCTACAACGCGCTCCGCAAAACCTAAGGGCGCAGAAAGAACAGGCGCACTCTGCATTAAACGGTCGACGTAACGCATCCGGCTTTCATCGGAAATATTTTGGCTGGCGACATCATCTTCAACCCCCAAGCGCGAACGCTTCAATTGCATTGAATCGTCCTGAATCTCGGATTGATTGGCGTCATCCGGTTCAAATTCAGGTTGGGGATTATATTCTAAGCGATTTGACATGCATTATCCTCGATTGGTTAAATCCAGCTCACACTCTACTCGTAGGCTAAGCCCAACATTTCGATGGGCAAATCCATTTCTTGAATTAAATCGGCTAACATCTTACGGGCGCGAAATAGCCGACTTTTGATAGCACTCTCGGTCGTACTCAAAGCCTCCGCAATTTCTTGGTATGACATTTCATACCAATAGCGCAACACAACAGCGGCCCGATATTCGGGACTCAGTTCATTGAGTAAGGCATCAATAACTTCACTTTGTTCGTCGGCAATGACGGACTGTTCGGGTTGGGGTTGGTCACTTGTTAAGGCCGGATGAGGGGGTAATGGTTCATCAATGGACAATAATGTCAAACGGCGTCGCCGAATCCGGTCAATGCAATGGTTGGAGGCAATTGAAAACAACCATGTTTTAAATGAGCGCGTGACATCATATCGATGCAAATTGGAATAAGCCCGGATGAAAGCTTCTTGGGCCGCATCCTCCGCTTCTGCCGCATCATTTAACATGCGATATGTAAGGTTAAATATGGGATTCTCATAGAGGCGAATCAATTCGCCAAACGCTTCCATATCCCCTTGTACTGACAGCGCAATCAGTTCTGATTCATATTCTACTTGGCTATCGCTATCAACCAAACCGTTGTTTCCCCTACCCATTTCGGATTACTCTAAATCCTTATACGCATTATTGTGACGCGAGTTGCAAAAAATTGCCAGATTAAGTGAATATTTATCCAGAATAGCAATAAATATCTTACAGAGAATGGAGTTAGCAATAGCCCTCTGCACCGAACGAACTAGGGCAGAGGGCTAAGTAAAAATGAGTGTAACCACGTCAGCTAGACGTGTTCAAAATCAATTAGAAAGTGCGCATTCCTTCGCTTTCGCGTTCTTTAGCATCCAAGGAAGCAATGGTGGCCATTGTCACAATATTGGCGACACTATCGCCTTGTTGGAGAACATGAACAGGTGCGCCCAAACCAAGCAAAATTGGACCAATCGTTTCCGCGTTACCAATTTGACCCAGCAACTTATAAGCAATATTGGCTGATGACAAATCAGGGAAGACCAGAATATTGGCTGAACGAATATCGCTAAATGGATATGTATCTTCCATCAACTCGCCATTCACCGCAAAGTCAGCTTGAACTTCACCATCGATGATGATATCAGGCCGCCGTTGACGAACGATCTCGACGGCTTTCCGGACCTTTTCGCTTTCCGG
>JBNLCD010000684.1:0-2847 GCA_050303635.1 Anaerolineae bacterium | reverse complement strand
GGGGCAAGTTCCACAGAAATTTGTGATCAGTCGGTCGGTCAAGGCATAAGTTCTAACTATGCTTATAAAAGCATTGGGAGTAGTTACACCTATGTTGAGGCGTATTACCCCTTAACCATATTTTTCGGGATTACTTGCGGTGGTACGGGCGGCGGTTTGCCTTGTTATTTGCAGGGTGAATATTATTTGATTGCGGCTGATGTTCCTGAAGGGCCTGCGCCTGACCCTAACGCAGATAACCTAGATTGTCCGGCGGGTAATTTCTCAACCAATAACTTAGACATGGATTATGTCAATGCTTGCGGTCATTGCGTGGATGCGGCCAACACTTCAGGCGGATATTTTCCGCCCATTTCGTTAAAAACAGCCACACCATTACCGGCGGATTATACGCCATTGCCGCCCACTGATGTACCAACGGCCACACCAATTCCAACGACTACTAATGTTCCTCCTCCTACTCCTTGGGGCGGGGTAACGCCTACCCCTGTTATTGAGCCAACCTATACACCCGGACCAGTGGAACCAAATTATTTTTGGTATCAGTCGGAATATACGTTTTATTATGATGGGGATACGACTTCGCATAATTGGTGGGTGTGGGAACCGGCGACGCTTGACCCAGATTATACGTTGCTCGGTGTTGTGTTTGAGGCTATTCCTGACCCTTCGTCTGCTCCTTGGCTATATCTCAAGCTGGGTGAGGTTGACCCTGCTTATGAAACTGAAGCTGACCCTCCCGCATGGCTTTGGTCAAATACGTTAAAGCTGGCTGACCATTATCGCTGGATGGTTAGAACGGGTGATTATCTTATGTCCAATGCTTTTACTGAGCAAGCGCCTAATAAGGTTAGGTACGGCACGACATTAGGTTTCGGGGGTGGTTATCAATCTAAACTACGCTTTGAGATGACAACTTGCTCAGCGGGGAATTATTGCCAAGTGGAAGTGCGCGTCTGGGCCTATGTCAGCACACCTAATCATTTAGAAGGCGATCACGGTGTAGACATTTCCACCCCTTGGGTGGCAGATGTCACGGGCGGCGCACCGGGTGGTCCGACAGGCGGCTTTGGTGGGGATTGTACGGTGCCTGTCTACCGTGAACCGTTGGGGGTGGATGGTCCGCCTGCGGTCAATATTCCCAATATTGAAGATGTCTTGCAAGGTTCGGAGGGGGTTTGCATGGGCATTGTGCCGGGGGCTTATATTGATATGTCCGGGATTGATGCGGATTTAGGCGCAATTGATATCCCTGAGATTGCCATCTGTCCGTTTTGGTATGAGGTGCCTCAATTGGAAGTGGCGGAAATTGAATTTCCCATCCTTTGGATTTTGTTGTGGCCCTTTGCATCGTTACTCATCAGTTTTGTATCGAGGTTCTAAGATGCGCGAATTTGTCGGTTTACTGGGTTTACTATTCATGGCTGGGATGCTTCTGTTGTCCATGTGGTCAATGGTCGTGGCTCTCAGGAAGAAGGTTTAATATGAATTTCCCTATTCTTTTAGCGGATACTTACGCGACGTGTACGGCGGATGTCTGCATTCCGATCTGGTTATTTGATGACCCGACGGTGCAACTGATTATCACGTATGCGAGTGTGGTGATTGGTGCAAAAATTCTGTTTCGGGTCTTTCAAGTTATCGCTGAAATCATTCCATTTTAGGGGGGGGCGTCTTATGCCGCTTATCAATGCTAATCAAGCCATTTTAAATATTGCGAATTATCGCAAGCTCTGGCTGGCAGGAAATGTGGGCACGGGTAAAACTTTGCTGGCTTTCCTGATTGCGCGGGAATTGGTTAATCGTGGTTATGCTAAATACATTGTCTCAAATATTCCGTCGGTCTGGTCCGATGACCCGCAAACTGTCTTGGACAATGTGCGGGATATTATGTATCTGGATTGTGTCATCATCTTGGATGAAGGCGGACAATTCATTAAAACGGCTAAGCAAGCCGCTGTATTTTCCGCATTTCCGCGCAAGTTCAATATCTACTTGATTCTCGCCAGTGTAGACCCTCCGGCGTTTAATTTTAAGTCGTTTGCGATTGAACGAACTTGGAAATGGTCAAGCTTTGGTATTCCGGCGCTGACGTATGCTTATAGCTTGCAAACAGGCGTGGCGCTGGGTAATTCGGAACGGACTATTCAATCCTTTCATCTGTGGAAATATTCCGAGATGTTTGGCATTTACGATACGCAAGCGGCCCCACTGGACGCTGACGACATTGTCGATATGCTTGACACGCATTATGTGAATGTCCAGCAACATATGGCGACTAAAGGTAAATCATTAAGATTGGAAGGTGTTACTAATGAGCAAGATAGCTCTGGGGATAGAGACACGGAGCCCAAGCGCTTACGAGATTTGGGTGAAGAATGGGGGGTCACTCAAGATTTCTCAGAAGCGGCGTCCCAAATTGAAAGCTCTATTTCCTCATTTTCTGGATTACTCCGGCAAACCAATAAAAAGCGTAAACGTTAACTATCAGGCGATTTTTATTTTGTTGCTGTTTGTCGCTGGTTTTGGCGCATATTTCTATTATTTCTTTGTGTATGCGCCTAGTCATCGTCATAAACCTGAGTTAGACATCGCGGCGGTTGAATTTGATGTACCCACGCGCCATGTTGCCCAAGATTTTATAGAAGGTGTCAACAGGGCGGCTATGCCGGATGCCATGGGCGGCGGATCATCGTCCAATCTGGCGGGGCTGGCGTCTGGCTTGCCTCCGGTCGGTTCTGTTCAGTATGAAGTGACTTATGATGTGGCTCCCTTGCCTCGACCCACTAAGGTTTTACCTATGCCTGATCCGTCTGTACCTCAGCGCTACGAAGTGATTTTATATTC
>JBNLCD010000683.1:0-2847 GCA_050303635.1 Anaerolineae bacterium | reverse complement strand
GAGTCTATAAAAATCAAAAACATGGGCGCGCCGTTGAATGGTGGTCAGGTCGTTGGCGTGAAGATTTCGAACGTATGGAGTATTTGGGCCATAACACGCATCGCCTTTCAGTCGAATGGAGCCGCATTCAACCGTCGCCGGACAAAATTGATACAGACGCTATCGAGCAATATCGCGAAATGCTGGATGATTTATTGCGCCGAAATATCAAACCCATGATTTCTCTGCATCATTTTACCAACCCGATGTGGCTGGAAAACGAAGGTGGCTGGTTGGTTGATTCTGTTGTGGACCGTTTTGCTGAGTGGACTCGCATTGCCATCGATGCTTTTGGCGAATATACCGATCTATGGTGTACCTTCAATGAACCGATGGTTTATGCTGTTCAGGCCTATCTTGTTGGGTTATTCTATCCCGGTACACGCAATCCCTGGCGGATGTATCGGTGCGCTGAACTATTGCTTAAAGCCCATGTCGCATCTTACAAAATCATCAAAGAAAAATACTCTTCAGCCCAGGTTGGCGTGGCCAAACATATGCTTGAATTAACACCCTTGCCACCGGAAGCGATTAATGGCCCCCCGGTAAATTTGGTCCGACGCGTTTTCAATAATGCCTTTAATGAAGCGATGGTCACGGGCGAATTAAGTATGCCACTTGCCAAAAAAGTGCACATTCCCGATTTAGCTGGTACCTATGATTATGTGGGTCTAAATTTCTATCAACGCTATCGAGGCGGATTTGCGCCATTATCGCCTAAGACATTTTTCCTGAAGCAGGAGCAAGAAGCCGATGCACCTTATTCGCCGCCCGAATGGGGTGAAATTTATCCTCAAGGCTTGTTTAATATCATCAAAAATATGTGGGAAACCATGCGGAAGCCGATTTATATCACTGAAACGGGTGCGCCAGATTATGGGGATGAAATTCGCCAATGGTATATTACGCGCGCAGTACATAGCATCTGGCAAGCTATTAACTTTAATATTCCTGTCAAAGGCATTTATTACTGGACTTTGATGGATAATTTTGAGTGGTCTGCGGCCTATAATCCAGAATTCCAATTTGGGCTATATTCAGTCAATTTTGAAACACAAGAACGCACCCTGCGGCAAAGCGGCGCGCTCTATCGTGAAATTTCATTGGCAAATGGGCTGAGTAGTGCAATGGTAGAAAATTACACACCTCAACTTATGGATTTATTGTTTCCCGGTGAACCGGGCAAAATGAATATTTGACAAGCAATTAGCTAGCTTGCAAGCTGGTATCCATAGATTGCAAGAACTCAAAGCATTCGCCTTCGGATAGACAGCGATGAAAATAGAGCCAGTTCACTTGCCGAAATGTGCTCATAAAAAAGCTTGTGAGGTTGTTGTCACCAAATGATACACCCCAGCCTAATCGAGGATGATTGGTAAAACTGAGCTGTTTAAATATGCCAATAGATGGAATAGAACGCATTTCAGAATTATCAAAAATCAAGTGGACTTGGGGTGAATTGCTGTCATCCAGATATTCACTGATGCGCTCATCAAACAGCAGAAAATCACTGTCATCCACGTCGCCAATCAACTTGACTTGTAAAATGCTATCCTCATATACCCATGTAATATCTATATCTGTCATTTGATGATTCTCTCCCACAGTTACTCATCAATATAAAATGCTGTTCTCACAATACAACACTCTTGACTGTTATAAAGTTAAGAAATTGTTTTGAATTAGTTTAAAAATGTTTAGTGTATCTCACAATAAACATTTCAAAAGCTAATTGAGCTTCTCTAATGTTAACGCATAAAGCCCTGAACTATTTCCTAAATTTTTCCGAAAACGTGCTGTCTCAATAATATAATAGCCGTCAACTGGTAGGCTAAATCGCTGAATACGCGCATCTTGTGTGTCTGAAGAGATATCATCGTTAAAGGTGAGTTGTTTCCCGTCGGCATCATAGAGTGTAATCAGTGAATCTAGATTGCCATCCACCCGCCGCATCGTGATGGTAATCAAATCGCCGGCTTCACCCTCAAATAAATATTGCTCCTCAAATTTCGTATCATCAAGAAATCCACCAACTTCGGCGCCGTAGATAATTTCAAGCGCGTCAGGGCTACCGATCCCCGCCCGACTATTAATTTCTAAACTGAATGTGCCGATAGATGTGCCTTCTTCGCCCCGATACCGCGTGACCGCAACGTAGTAAGTACTATCTTCGGGCAACGCGACCCCCAGAATACTGGCTTGTGTCACAGCCGCTAATTCTTGACTAACGCTCAACGGACGAAGTTCAGCATCTAAAAGATTGACTTGGGGTGCAATATTGCCTTCCTCCCGTTCAATAATCACTGAAACGACATCACCCCGCCGTCCTTCAAACTGAAAAAAGCGTGTCCAAACTTCGGAATCAATGGTTGCCTCAAGTCTATCGCCATAGGAAATTAAACGCGCATTACTGGGGCGTGTCCCTAAATTAGACGGATCGATTTCAGTAACAGTTAAAACATAACTGCCCATTGTATCCCCGTTTTCATAGCCATAGCGTGTGGCGCGAATATAATAGACGCCATCTGAAGGAACAAGGAAATTGATAATCCCTGCATTTAACGCGGCAATACTTGAAGGGTCATCATCGCCAGTGATGATAGGTGTGCCTGTCGCATCAAATAAATCTAGTTGCGGGTCAAGATTGCCGCTTGTGCGTTGCATCTGAATATTAATCACTTGACCACGTAAGGCTTCAAATCGATAAACAATGACAGAGGTTTCATTGGTAATTTGGCCCGTTTCAGGCACATTAAAAACAATCACATCGTCGGCAATGGTGGTTGTGGTTGTGGCTCCTAAGTCATC
>JBNLCD010000682.1:0-2875 GCA_050303635.1 Anaerolineae bacterium | reverse complement strand
CTCTTGAGCATGTTCTCGATGTTCTGCGGGGCGATGTTCTTTCCGCCCGCAGTGATGATGATGTTCTTCTTCCGGTCCGTAATGGTCAGGAAGCCCTCTTCGTCGAGCACGCCCACAATCACTTTGACATTTTGGGCCAATAGGGTGCCTTGATTAATCAATTGCCCGCTCAAAACGAGATTCCCGCTATCGTTATAGTAGGCAGGGTTTTGTTCGACATTGAAGTTTTCCGGCCCATAATATTCATTACGGGTGGCATCGGCAATCCGCGCGGCGGCATGGAGCTCATAACGTACCGCCGTCGAAGGACGGCCCCCTTCAAAACGTAACCGGAAAGGCGCGGTACCGCTCACACTCAAGAGTTCGGCACTTAAAATTAGGGATTTTTCGCTGAGTTGATTACCGCGACTATCAAATAAATAGCCTGTGATACGAATGGCTTCCAGCGGGGTTTCGGTGAGATTGACAATGCGTCCGGTAATATTAAACCCGCCATCACTGTCCTGCCAATGCAGATAACTATCAAAACCCACATCCCCGGTAAATGAGGTTGTCGCGGCGACAACTTCACCCACATTGAGATTAACCGTGGTGTCCAAGCGGAAAGTGTTCACAACAGCGGCGAGAGTGTCCATCGTGGCGGGTGATGCTTCGGTCACATCCACCTCAAGCACGGAGAAATAACTGCCACTGCCTTGCATGAAGATATTCAAGGCGCGGGCCCCGCTCAACGGATATTGACGGATACCTGATAAGCGACGACTGCCGTCAACTTGATCAGAAGGACCATCCATGAGTACCCATTCAAAACCGGACAAATCATCAGGTGGTTGATAGGTCTCGGTCGCATTCAAAAAGGCTTCACGCGTCATCGGGCTACCGGTGTTCACAATGTAAATCGTCAAGCGCACAATATTTTGGTTATCTTCGAGCACTGAAAATTGCACACGCACGCCCTGCGGATCGGGTAATTCATCGACGATCCAGCCGGCTGGAATGCGAATCGAAAACACATCGGTGTTATGCTGATACGTCACAAAGCCCGAATCGGGACCTTCACGCGTCGCGACCAAAATCACGGGTTGGCCATCGTTGGAATTGTTGCAGGCGCTGAGCACAAATAAACTCAAGAGCAAGGTTATTAGTGATAAACGAATGCGCATCTTATCTTCTCTTCACGGGTTTTAGCTTGACAGGTAAGCATCATCGGCTATTATCCTACATTTTAGCGAAGAATTTAACCAGTGCGAGAGGAACGTAGAATAATCATGGGTCAATTAGATGGACGCGTCGCTGTAGTAACCGGGTCAAGTCGTGGTATTGGGCGCGCAATTGCGGAAGACTTAGCCAGTCGTGGCGCTAAAGTTGTCATTAACTATAACTCCAATTCAGCCGCCGCTGATGAAGTTGTCCAACAAATCACGGACAATGGTGGTGAAGCGATTGCCGTGCAAGCCAATGTTGCGGATTTCGAACAAGCTGAAGCGTTAATCAAAGCGGCTGTCGACGCATTTGGCCAAATTGATATTTTGGTCAACAATGCGGGCATTACTCGCGACAATATTATTGCGCGTTTGAAAGAAGATGACTGGGACGCCGTCATTGGCACCAATCTCAAGAGTGCGTGGAACTGCTGTAAACATGCTTCCCGCCCCATGATGCGCAAACGTTATGGCCGCATTATCAATATCACCAGTGTGAGCGGGGTAGCGGGACAAATTGGTCAATCAAATTATAGTGCCAGTAAAGCCGGGATGATTGGGCTCACCAAATCACTCGCGCGTGAAGTGGCCACCCGGAATATTACCGTCAATGCAGTCGCTCCCGGTTTTATCGAAACTGAAATGACCAGCGATTTGGAGCAAGCGGTTGTGGATTATGTGATGACCAATACGCCGATGCAACGCATGGGTTCCGTGGCTGATGTAGCCAATGCGGTCGCCTTTTTTGCAAGCGAAGAAGCAAATTTTGTCACCGGCCAAGTATTATTGGTCGATGGCGGTCTGGTCATGGGTTAGGGATATCCTTTATAATAGAAGTGCATGTTCATATTGGGGCGGCGTAAATTTACATCGCCTCAATGCAACCTTTTAATCATTCTGGCGCAAGTAACTGTGTTAGACTGGCGAATAAAGATAGATTTACTATGGCAACCATTAACAATCCAAACGACACGGTTTCTGTGGCACCCGGTGTCATTTTAACAATCGTGCAAATTGCCGCTTTAAATGTAGACGGTGTAATCAAAATGGGGAATGTTTCCAGCATTTTGCGCCGTTCATCAAGCCACGATGGGGTACGCCTGACGATTGAAGATGATGGCGTGCGGGTGGATATTTATCTGCTAGCCGATGGCTCCCGTGGCCTCTATGAAACGTCTCGTGCGGTGCAAGATGAAGTCGCGCGGACCATCAAAGAGTATGTTGGTATGGATGTCTTAGCTGTCAATGTTCATATCGAAGATGTTATTTTCCCTGATCCTACTGAACGCAACACCCCAAACTAACCTATGACAAATCCAATCGATCCGCGCCATCTTGCCCGTCTACTTGCTTTGCAAGTCTTATTTGAAGCCGACATTGCTGAACGCCCTGCCGGTGATCTCGTCTCGGATTACGCCAATATGGTCATCCCCGCCGATGATGTCCGAGCGGTCGGGTATATGGCAATGCAAGCTGTATATAACGACAATGTTTTTTGGAGCGAAAGTCCATTTCCAGTGCTCAATGATATGGATTTAGTGCCGACGGCTGAAACTTATCAGTTGTTGCGCCTGCTCATTGATGGCGTGCTGACCTATCAATCGGTGATTGATGAGACCATTGCCACCTACGCCCCTGAATGGCCGCTTGATCAGATGGCTGTGATCGATCGC
>JBNLCD010000681.1:0-2878 GCA_050303635.1 Anaerolineae bacterium | reverse complement strand
AATTTCGCCCGTTTCCGCAACCTGGCGCACATAATTATAGTGGGCGGGTTCGTCCGGCACTTGCCAATCCGGCGTCAAGGTTGCATAGCGCCACCCTAAAATTAAATAGAGGAAGGCGATTATAAAGATGACAATAAATTCAATCGATTTTCGCATAAGATTTAAAGTGGCCTTTTACGGTTAGGCTGAGTTTTGACAGAGCAACGGCTTAAAGTACCCAGCACTGAGGTGACGCTAAAATACAATAAACACCACTAACTTAGATAATAGACATCACCAGCATGGAGATCATAATCAAAAACACCCACGCCGCTCCGGTAATGACCGAGCTATAGAGTAGACGTTGCGTCGTGCTATATTTCGGATTGCGCATAATAGCATAAACGCCACTCGCGGACCCAAAGCCTACCGCCGCAGGAAATGCTCCCCCAAAGACAACCATCACGCCACACGCCACAACAAAAATCCAGCCCCAGCGCGGCATTGGTTTAGGTGGACGAAAGCCTTGTCCCGTTGTGATAGATACACCGTCAACAAACAGATCAAGGGAGCTTTTGAAAACACCTTGTTCTCTGTAAATAAAGGCTCGATGCCCATTCAGATCAAATATGGGCGGTTCGGTTTGGCCACCAAATTTACGTGGTTTGTCGACAACCAACTTATCGTCCAACCAAACCCGTTGCTTGCCGCCGATGTCGGCTTTGACTTCAATATTTTTGCTGTCGAGCATGAATTTCCATGTATCTTTGGGCATAAAAATAGTCCTTAATAATTTAGCGCTAAAATGTATTTGAACTCTAGCGAAACACGCTCATTTCTTCAACCGATGGTGGACATACGCCAAAATGATGAGAGGGAACCAGCCACAGCCGATTCCCAAACACATCAAACGTGATAACGGTCCGAGGACACTCTCCACGTATTATTCTCCTAAGCCCAATTTAGCACGTTCTTCGTCGACCAGTTCAGGCTTCAATTTCTCAACAAGCGGCTTTGGTTCGCGCAATTTTTGGCCAACCGGCAATTCTTGCGGTTCCCAGACACCGACGGCGTTGGCGTGGTCATAAACCAACGCTTTGTGCGGACGGGTTTCTTCCTGGTATTCCTCAATGGCCAAGTTGCCCGCGAGCGGTGCATCGAAACCGAGGAGTTGTTGCACTTCTTCCGAAATATGCGGCAAGAAGGGCGCAAACAAAACCTTCAAATTATTGATGCAACGCAAAGCCGTGTACATGGTTGTGGCGGCGGCAGGTTTATCGGTCTTGATGGTGTCACCGAACCACGGCGCATCATTCAGATAGATATTCACCTCGGTCGCTAGAAGCATCGTTTCTTCCAGGGCCGCTTTGAGTTTGACTTGATTGAGCAACTCGCCGACACTCTCAAAACCCGCTTCAATCTTGGCAATAACCGCTTCATCATCGGGGCGCAAATCACCCGGTTCAGGAATGACACCATCCCAGTGCTTATAGGTGAATTTCAACACGCGGTTGATGAGATTACCCCATTTCGCCAAGAGTTCGTTGTTATTACGGGCGACAAAATCATCCCATTTCCAATCGGTGTCGCTCTTTTCGGGCATAACGGCGATGAGATAAT
Organism: Anaerolineae bacterium; assembly: GCA_050303635.1. Taxonomy (GTDB): domain Bacteria; phylum Chloroflexota; class Anaerolineae; order Aggregatilineales; family J027; genus JAKEEQ01. The sequence continues at coordinate 1,279 of JBNLCD010000681.1, read as the reverse complement.
AACGCACCGCATCGGCATCATAATTGTCGAGCAAATCGGTCATGCTGATGAACCATTTGCGACTCTTGGAGAGTTTGCGTTCTTCCAAGTTCAGATATTGATTGGCGGGCACATCATACGGCAAGACAATCGGCGTATCATCGCCGTCATTGTATAAGCCGCTGATACCCAATAATTCGGCAGGCCAGATGATGGTGGGGAACAGGATATTATCCTTACCAAGGAAGTAGTAGCTCTTGGCGTCGGGGTTGTACCACCAATTTTTCCACCCATCGCCTTGATCGTTATTTTTAGCCCATTCGATGCTGGCAGTCAGATAGCCCATAACAGCTTCGAACCACACATACAGGCGTTTATCTGCCCATTCAGGTTCATCAAGTGGCACTTCGATACCCCAATTAATATCTCGCGTTATCGGGCGACCTCTTTGATCACCGACTTTGGTGATGGATTCGTTATAGACCGTGTCACGCCAATGACCTTCACGGGCTTCGATAAATTCACGCAAGGGGTCACGGAATTTCGACAAATCAAAGAAATAGTGCACCGTTTCGCGGCGGATGGGCGTTGCGCCATCCCGTTTACCGCGTGGATTGATCAATTCGGTGGCATTGAGCAAACTGCCGCAATTATCACATTGATCACCCCGGGCGCTGTCATAGCCACACTTCGGACATTCCCCTTCGACATAACGATCTTCGAGGAAGCGGTCTTCGGTCGGACTATAGAGCCGTTCTTGGACTTCTGAATAGAGATAGCCACGTTCCAACAAAATCGTAAACACATCTTGCGCAATTTTATGATGGTTTTCGGTGTCGGTATGGGTATAGAGATCATAAGCCGTGCCAAGTTTGCGCAAAACTTCAAGATCACGCTCATGATAGAATTCAAAAACTTCACGGGCGGTTTTGCCTTGTTCTTCGGCGGCCACCATCGTGGGGGTCCCGTGGGCATCAGACCCACTGACCATCAGGACGCTATTACCCTTCAGGCGTTGAAACCGGGCAAATATGTCTGCGGGCAAAATTGAACCGGCAATGTGGCCCGCATGTAAATCCCCATTTGCATAGGGCCAAGCAACTGAAACGTGGATGTAGTTGGACATGCTGTCTCCTTTAGATTGATGGTTGAATTGTAACGAACGAGCTATCTCCTGAAAACCCTGTTTAGTGCAATGTGAGTTTTGGTTTGGCAAGGGCATAAATACAGTTTAAGAATTGAATGTAGGTCATGCTTGGGTCTACCCCTCCGGCCTGCGGCCACCTCCCCCGAACACAGG
>JBNLCD010000680.1:0-2902 GCA_050303635.1 Anaerolineae bacterium | reverse complement strand
TCACCAAATTGGCGGGTTAATTCCCAATAGCGTGTATGCGGAGCAATATCGGGCATTTTATCCACAATATGTTGAACCATCTCAGGTGTTTCGGCTTGATATTGCGCTAGCTTTCGACGATGTAAATCGAGTTGGAGGCGCAATTGTGTCAAAATTATTTCTTTGCCCGCTGGAAAGCCAAAAAATACCTTCACTAGCAATTCATCTTTTTTGACCGGCATTTCAGTTAAGGTGGTTTGCAACCACCCATTGAAATCGGCTTGCCCGGCTTTAGTCACGGTATATACCCGTCTATCTGGTCGACCTTCTTGCGGCTCGATATGGGAAACCACCAGACCTTCTTTTTCAAGCTTCTTGAGGGTTGTATAGATCTGGCTTAGCTTGGCATGCCAAAAATTATCGGTCGATGCTTCCATCCATGTTGACAAGTCATAGCCCGACATGGGCTGATAATTCAAGAATCCCAGCAAAACATATTTGAGCATAAGTATTCTTTTGTGATTGTTTTTATATATAAAAAATTATATATAAAATAAACTTAAATTTCTCCGTTGTCAAGCAAATCATAGAAATCAAAAAGGGTATTCCGGTGGGAATACCCTTAGCATACAGAAAATTGTAATCTTATTCAGGTACGGCGAAGTAACGCACTGTGCCATCCCCACCGGCCACAACAATCATGGTTTCGTCAGGATTAAGTGCTAATCCGCGTGCACGTCCGGCACTCATAATCGTGAGTAGATTTTCGCCAGTCGTGGTGTCCCACACGCCGAGCCAACCCGTGAAGCTAATCCCAAACAGCATAGAGCCATCCGCATTGTAGACAAGTTGTTGCGTGTTTTGGAAGAAATTGGCATCATACCAAAGTTCAAGTGGTTCGGCTTCGAGATCATTGAGATCTATGATATTATTTGTGGCATAGGCCACCGCTAGATGTGAACCATCGGGACTAAAGGCGAAATCCGTAACGATAACGGTGTTTGGCTGAACACTACTCATCTCTTCCCACGAAGATGTATCAATTAAATGTACAATCCCATCATTATCCCCTACGACTAACAGACTGCCATCCGGACTGAATTCAATTGCATGGATTTCAGTGCCATATTCACCCAACGTTTGCAGAAGTTCGTTGGTTTCAGCATCCCAAATCAAGACATTGCCGGAACGGCCCGCTGTCGCGAAGATTGACCCGTCAGGTGCATAATCAATATCATTCAAACTGCTGGCTTCATGGCCCTCAAGCTCAGCTTTTTCTTCAGTCGCAACATCATAATTCACCACGGTCTTGGTATTGCCTACAATCGTGAGTTTTGAAGCGTCAGCATTGAAATGGAAATCATTCACGTTGCCAACTGGTGAGGGGCGAATCGCGCGCCGTTCACCAGTTGCCATACCAATCACTTGAATCGATCCTGCATAGGTACCGATATAGAGTTCGGAACCATCCGCGCTGAATTCAGCATTGGAGAATGAGCCGGGTGTTGACGGCAAAACTGATATTTCGCTACCGTCTTCTAAACTGAAAATACCGAATTCTTCGCTGGTACTCCCTGATGTTACGGCAATCCTGCCTGTATCGCCATGAATAGCGAAATTCGGGAACGAACCAAATGTGATTTCGCCAGCAGGTTCGGGTTCTTCTTCTACCCCAATCAAGTCGGCTACATTGTAAATACGATTCTTGCCCATGCCCAGAATAATTTTTGAACCATCGGGTGAAAAAATAAGTGGACTAAATCCGACAGTGAATGGGAATGAACTGACATGCTCAAGTGTCGCGGCATCCCAAAGACCGGTGTTCCCGACTGCAAAATATTGGCCATCCGGGCTAAATGCAATCTTATCAAAACTATAAAGACCATCGCCTTTAGCCACAACATCAGCCACAAATTCGAGGGTACGCGCATCCCAGGCATCTAATGCATGGGTATCATCCCGATCAGGTGTAAAGATGTATTGTCCATTTGGTGCGACATAAATAATTGAACGACTCTGTTCTGTTTGTTCAGTGGTGCCAACTACTTCGAGTGTTGAGGTGTCATAAGCGATCACTTGAGCGCCTTCATAAACATAGAAGAGTGAACTATCGGGACTAAACGCCATGTCACGACTATTTACAAAACTCTCGTAACCGGGCTCGGCCTGACCAATCAGTTCACCTGATGACAAATCCCAAATTTCAACAATCCCAGCCCGTGTCCAGATGCCGAGTTTGCTATTGTCTGGACTGAAATCCATCCGAATATTGTTAGCATTTGAACTGATCAGTTCATGTAAAATTTCACCGGTATTTGAATCCCAAACAATAACAGTCTCGTCATCATCACTTGAAGCAATCAAGGAACTATCCGGGCTAGCCGTAGTAGAATAGCCAGCGGCAATAGATTCTTCGAATAAAAGTTCACCGCTGGTAACATCATTGGGATCGATCTTCCATACACCTATCAGCGTATCGAGATAAACGGCTGAACCATCAGCGGCCCATATCGGCTCAATAATATTGCCATAACCCCATTGTCCAACTTGTTCTAAATTTGCCACATTTTCAGAAGTGATAACGGCTCCCGCACTTTGTTGAGGTGGATTGGCCAAAGCGGGCACGAGATTTATGGCCAGAAGGCCAATAATAAGTAATAAAACACGCAATTTCATTGAATTTTCCTTAGTCTAAAATTTTACTTCCTATTTCATTTAATCAGGGGCGCGTTACAGAATCGTGACAGGACCGTTACATTCATGAGGTATTTAAAGTTTAGTTTGGTCTGCCAGTTTTGTGCAATTCAGCTAAATATGAAATATGTGTTTGACAATCGACGCAAGGTGCGCTATTTTTTTGTCAGCTTAGGAAGGATTTTATTTCAATGCAATTCCAAAACACCCACAATATGATGTGCATGTG
>JBNLCD010000679.1:0-2903 GCA_050303635.1 Anaerolineae bacterium | reverse complement strand
ACGCATTAATTGGTGAACATAAACAATTGAACAGGGGGTAGTGGGGTCTAGAAACCCTAACTACCCCTTTGTCTTAGCAAAATGGGTTTGCTTGTTGGACGGGTGTAATTTGAGGCAAGACACACAATATCTTGCTAGAGGAATCAAATTGTGATGAATTTTCTATTCACAATTCGCTTTAAGTTATTTGTTTCCTAAAAATTTATCCCCACCCCAAACAACCCGCCAAATTCAAGAAATTTTTACTCATTGAGTAAGTATTCAAGTAGAAAGATTAAATATACCAATATGACTATAGTGGGTATTGTCTTAATAGGTATTGCACTCGCGCGCAGTGTTCTATGGTTTTTAGCTATGAACAATGACGATGACGAGCAAACCTTCCGCAAATTGGGGCACACCATGGATTATGTTTTAGGTTATCCTGTGGTGGCATTTGCACTCAGTTTGTTTGTTCACAATATTGCGCACCCTGTCGCTGACATGATTTTCTGGCTTTTGCTGGGTGTGACAGTGGCCTCCACCATCTCAGCACTTATTGGTGGTTTGTTTGCGAATAATGTCTATACATGGTTTGCTGAAAATATCGCCAAATGGGGCTTTGCATTTATAATCCTTGCTCTATTGGCCCAACAACAAACATCTGCCAAATATTACATCGCTGAAACAGGGATTATTGTCCTCGGCCTTGGTTTTGTGATGTCCATCCTGACGATTTTACTGGTTATGGTGAGTTTTGGTGTTCGTGCCAACAACCGCTTTAACGAAAACGTCAATGTTGAATCATTTTTAGATGATCATAATTGGCTCCTGGCTGGTCGGCATGCCCTTGTCTTGATTTTGCCACTTTTAACCTATGCGGCTCTGTTATTGATTGGAGCCCAATGGTATGGCGAATATTCAATTAGCTATGTTTCCAGTGTTTCTGCCAACGCTCAACCCGAAAACTTGAAAATTACCGCTTTATGGGGTGGACAAGCTGGCTCACTCTTATTCTATGGCTGGTTATTGACCTTATTCTCAGTTCTCGCCGTGGTGATGACATGGAAACGTCATATTCGCTTGATGGGCTGGACAATGGTTGTTTTTGCCGTTACGCTGTCCTTCTTCACTATGATTAGCACCTTCTACGAAAATCCCTTCGAACGGACATGGATGTCTGAAAATGGTTCATCCCAAACCGTTGAAACCGCCCTATTTGCGCCTGAAGGTAAAGTCGTCGCTTATCCGTGGCGGGCTCAATCCCAAACCAGTGCCGAAACATATACAGATTTCAGTACTTCAGACACTGAAGCCCCCACTTTTGGCGGCGCAGTCTTTCTCCAAAGTATTTCCCGCTACGATGGCCAAGGTTTGAACTCTTTGCTCCGTCACTGGGGGATGGTCATTCACCCACCGCTACTGTATTTAGGTTTTACAGGCTTTGTGGTCCCGTTTGCTTTCGCCATGTCCTCGTTGATTACGGGACATATGGAAGCAATCTGGATTCGCACCGTCCGCAGTTGGACGCTCGTGGCTTGGGGTTTCCTGAGCGTGGGTCTCGTCCTTGGCGGTCGCTGGGCCTATGATGTTTTGGGATGGGGTGGCTATTGGGGCTGGGATCCCGTGGAAAACTCGGCATTTTTGCCGTGGCTTTCCGGGACGGCCTTTTTACATAGTGTGATGATTCAAGAGAAACGGGGCATGCTCAAAGGCTGGAACATGCTCATGATTATTCTCACTTATTTGCTGGTCGTCTTCGGGACAGTCGCGACTCGGACGGGCTTGCTAAGTAGTGTTCACACCTTCGCCCAAAGTCCATTAGCCGTACCGATGGGTATCTTTTTGGTTTCCATCATGGTTATCAGCCTTATCCTTTTCCTCTGGCGTGGGTCTAAAGGTTATTTCGATGCTGAACACGAAATTGAAGGTGTTTTCAGTCGTGAAGGTCTATTCCTACTCAATAACTGGGTCTTCCTCGCGTTGACCGTTGTGGTTTTCTGGGGAACCTGGATTGAAAAATTCACTGATATTCTCGTCAGTTTAGGTGTCCGCGAGACGGTGATTAATTTGGGACCAGAATGGTATGAAAGATTTACGCCACCCTTGTTCCTGATTATCTTCATTTTAATGGGTGTCGCCCCGATGGTTGCATGGCGTCGTGCGACAGCTAAGCGTGTAGGTAAAGCCATTCGTATCCCCATGATTTTGACGGTCATCATCATGGCCGTCATTATTATCAGTGGTCTCAATTTTAATGATGGCATTAGCTACGATGGCTATGATTTTGCCGCCTTGGTCGGTTTCACCATTATCGGCTTCACGGGTCTAGCAACTCTTGTTGAAATTTATAAGGGTATTGCGGCCCGGCATCGTGCCCACGGTGAAAATTACCTGAAAGCAACATGGAAACTCTTCGGTCGGGATCGTCGCCGTTATGGTGGCTATCTCATCCACTTGGGCGTGGTTATTCTCGGTATTGGGGTCATTGATAGTACCTTGTCCCAACAAGTAACCAATATTGCCTTGTATCCCGGTCAACAAGTTTCTATTCATGACTACACCATTATCTATGACCAATTAGATATTGAAACTGTCGGTGATCGCACCAGTGTGACCGCTGAAACACGCCTCTATAAAAACTGTGAAGGGGCTTGTACTGAAGATAACTTCATCCGTGATTTGTATCCGCGCCGCGATTTCTTTGAGAGCGGTTCGCCCATGAGTATTGCGGGGACACATAGCACGCTTCAAGCGGATGTCTATGCCTTGCTCACTTTCTGGGAGAATGATCGAGTCAGTCTCAGAGTCTACTATAATCCGCTGGTTAATTTCGTATGGCTCGGCGGGGTTATGATGCTTCTCGGCTCACTCTTCACCGCCTTCCCTGAAATAGAATCGAAAAATATCAGGGTACGGCAACC
>JBNLCD010000678.1:0-2907 GCA_050303635.1 Anaerolineae bacterium | reverse complement strand
GATAGACCACTTCTTCAATGATGGCCGTTTTACCACTTTCGCTCGGACCTGTGAGCACCAAACTATTATTCCGTTGTTGCGCCAACGTATGTAAAGCTTGCTCCACAATTTCTTCGCGGTGATAGGCTTTACGGTGGCGTTTTTCTTGGATTTGAGCAGTTAAACTGACACCAATTTCTTTCAGGGCCCAGAAGCGATCTTCATCGCGATCACGCCGGAATGCATCCGTGAGGCCGTCATCATCTTTGTCTTTTTGTTTCGGTTTCTTCAGTGAAACTTCGACTTCGAGTGTGTCTAACGATTCACGCCGTGAATACTGGAACTCCATCAATTGAGCCAAGGTATAGCTATCTAACCAACTGGATAACTCAATCGTGGCTTGCTCCTGCAATTCGCTCCGTTCGTAGACATAAAAACTGGGACCATTTCGGCCTAAACGCGGCACGGTCACATAGAGTTGGTTATCCTCTTGGGGATGGACCAACAAGCTAAACAGCAATTTCACCTTTTCGCGTCGACGATTGCGCTTTTTACGATCCATCGGGCGCACTTCAACTTGGACCTTGTGCATGTACATGCTGGAATCGTATTCATAAAGATGCAATTGATGAGGTGGCGTTTGCTTGATGCGTTCAATCACAGTTTCTGACAATTCATCACGAATTTCGGTCATATTAATACCGTAGGCCGTAATATCGTAGAAAGGTAGAACCGTGACTGTGTAAGTTCGATTTTTGTGCTTCTGAACGTACAAATGAAATTTGAATTTCATAGTTTATTCGGGATACTCGATTGATTTTGAATTTTTGATTTAGGTCTATACTTTATTATCGCCATTTATCGTGAGCTTGGCAAATTGACTGGTTCTATAAATGGTTTTTATTGTGGCAATTTGATGATCTGAAAATACAGATGATTACTAGCTGTTAAACTCGATTCTCCGTCAGACGAATAAAATGGATTAACCTTGCTTAAAATTTGCATTGAGTGCTTTGAAACCCTCGATTAACCCAACTCGTTTACACACCTCCAATTTCTCGATAACATGCCAATCAGATTTTCGCCCTATAACCACTTATAACAAATATCCTGGAGGACACTGTGGTTCGTCGTTTTATTTTAGTTGTTAGTTTATTGGCTTTATTGAGTGGGGTATGGCCAGCCTCACAACAAGCTGTGCATGCCCAAGATGATGATGTCACGACATTGAAACAAGAAGTCGTGTTAACCTATGCCGAGATCGTCTTTGCAACGTACGAAGATGCTTATTTAAGTGCAGTTGAATTGGATACCGCCATTAACGCTTTTGTGGCTGACCCATCCGAAGAAACCTTGCAAAATGCTAAAGATGCATGGTTAGCCGCCCGTGAACCCTATGGCCAAACCGAAGCTTTCCGTTTCTATGGCGGTCCGATTGATGACGCTGAAGGCCCGGAAGGATTGATCAACGCATGGCCACTTGATGAAGCCTATATTGACTATGTCGATGGGCAACCCGAAGCTGGCATTATCAATGATGTTGAAAACTATCCTGATCTTACTGCCGAGTTGCTTGCTGAATTAAATGAACAAGGTTCTGAAGAAAATATCAGCGTTGGTTTCCATGCGATTGAGTTCCTGCTCTGGGGTCAAGATTTTTATGAAGATAGCGCAGGCCAACGTCCCTACACCGATTATGTAGTCGATGGTACCGCGCCGAATGCAGAACGTCGGGCGCAATATTTGGTCCTAATTAGCGCAGACCTGGTTAGCCATCTTGAATTCTTGAAGAATGAATGGGACGCCGCCCTTGAAGATAATTATCGGGCGCAATTCTTAGCCGAAGAGAGTGATGTGGCTATCAGCTATATTTTGACAGGTATTGGTGTTTTGAGTAAAGCGGAATTGGCTGGCGAACGTATCTTCACCGCTTATGATAACCAAGATCAGGAAGATGAACATTCTTGCTTCAGCGACAACACGCACCGCGATATTGCCACGAATTTCATGGGCATCCAAAATGTCTATCTCGGCCACTATACACGCGTTGATGGCTCTGTTGTTGAAGGTACTGCTTTAGCTGACTTGGTTGAAGTGATGAATCCTGTTATTAACGAACAAGTGTTAACTCTGCTCAGTGACGCCGAAACTGCGATTGCTGAAATTCCGGCACCGTTTGACCAAGCGATTATCCAACCAGAGAGCCGCGAAGCCATTTTGAATACCGTCTTCATCCTCTTTGATTTGGGCGATATGTTGGGTGAAACAGCGGTGGCGCTTGATATTCAAATCAGCACCGAGTTACCTGAATAACAAATTGAATTTTCTGCCTTTCTAAAAGGTCCGGTAATGGGCGAGCCGACGGGTTCGCCTTCTTTTTCGTCTAAACAAAATAGTTATTTCGCCTATAATCAGTCAACATTTTATCATTCATGAGGGAATAACCAATTCATTATGTTTAAGAAATTATTTACCCTGCTGTTTGTTTTGCTCGGACTTCTCAGTGTCTGGGTGGGTCATGGTCAAACTCAAGAAGGCGATGATATCCATCGTCAAAATGCTTTACTGGGTGGCACCACAACCATCTTTAACACCTCTCAAAATGCGTTTGGTCAATCAGCTCCGGGTTTGGAACGTGAGCAAGAACTCTTCTTTTTTGTGGGGAATTCATTTTTTAACCAAAATTGGGTGACGGCGCCCTCATCGACCACCGCCCGTGATGGTTTGGGGCCGCTCTTCAATTCGCGTTCCTGTGCGGGTTGTCATTTTAAAGATGGGCGCGGACGGGCACCTGAATATGACGGTGAGTCCCCAACAGGTCTCCTCATTCGTTTGAGTATTCCTGAACGCGACCTACACGGGGCCTATTTACCTGATCCGGTTTATGGTGGGCAATTTCAAGACAATGCGATTGAAGGTATTCCTGCT
>JBNLCD010000677.1:0-2909 GCA_050303635.1 Anaerolineae bacterium | reverse complement strand
TACTGTCTGTAACCCCCTTGATCAAGAATGTATCGCCAAACAGCGCGAACGTGAGGCGGCCATCGCCACCCAAGATCAACGCGATTGGTGGGAAGTTAAAACAACCGATGGCGAAATTGGTTGGATACCCGATATCACATTCTTTATGCAAGACAATGCTGATATTTATGCTGAACCTTTAGCTGGTGGTGACGTTCTCGGTAGTGTCAGCGAAGGTGCGCAAGTGCGCTTGGTCAAACGCGAACGGACCGAATGGTATCAAATTGAAACCGCCGATGGCACCGTGGGGTGGGTTTTGAGCGAACCCCGTCAAGTTAATTTGTATGTTGCCGCTGATACTTTGACCCTCTATAAGGCATCGAGCACAGATGGTGAAGTGGTCGGTGAAATTGAAGCAGGTCAAGAAGTTAATATGCTTCGGAATCAACCGGTTGTCTGGTATGAAGTTGAAACTGACGCAGGTTCAGCATGGATTAACGAAGAACTCAGTGTTACGCAACTCTATCATCCCGCCGAAGACATTGTGCTCTATGATGATGCCGACTTCCTCAGTGAAGAATCGGGTGCTATCAATAGTGACCAAAGTGCGCGGATTACCAGCCAACGCACAGAAACATGGTATGAAATCCGTACGCTAGAAGGACAACGCGGTTGGGTCAATGTTCAACCGGAAACCGTTGAAGCTTTCCCCATGCCTGATGATCAAGATGTTTTGAGTGATCTTGAAGGCGATAATGTTGAAGTTCTGGGAAGTGTTGAAACAGGTGAATTGGTTGTTAATCTAAGCAGTACAACTTTCGAAGATTCAATCTGGTACTTCGTGCAAACTCCCAATGGGGTTGAAGGTTGGGTTCAAGTTGAGCCGCAAGAATTCACAGAAATTGTGATTGTTGCCTCCGCCACACCATTACTGGTCGATTTAGAAACCAATGTTGTTGCCGAAACCTTAACTGGCGGTTCCCAAGTTGAAGACCTGAATGAAGGTGAACTCACTTGGTACGAACTACGGCTTGAAGATGGCACCTCTGGTTTCACGAATATTGAACCGGATAGCATTAGTGAAGAATATGCAACATCTGGTGAAATGAGTGCCTATGAAAGTTTCAATGATATCAGCATAGTTGTAACCACGATTGCTGAAGATACGCAACTCACTATCTTAGATACCCAAGAAGCACCGTGGTACCAAGTTCAAACCCGTGGTGAAGAACGCTTAATCGGATGGGTAAATGCTGATCCGTCAGAAACACGCTCAATTTACACCAATAGCGAAGATGGTTTGCTCTATGCCAATCCATCGGTCCTCAGCGAAGCATTAGGCGAAGTAGCAAGCGGCGATAGTGTTCAATCACTCAGCAATGAAACCCATTACTGGTATCAAGTTCGGGGTGAAGACGGTACAGTTGGCTGGATTGAACCGATGCCCAGCGAAACCATTACAACCGAACGTGAAATCGTCCTCTACAGCCTTGACTACGGCTGGAAAAACTTCAAACGTGTATTTGTGGATGAAGACCCAGATACAGGTGAAATTCGGGGTTGGGGTCGTTTACTCCAAACCGAAAATTCAACATTCCCGCGCTTGATGCGTACGACATTGATTTGGACATTCTTCAATGTGCTCTTCCACTTGCTCTTTGGCATGATTTTGGCGCTGATCCTCAATAAAGACGATCTCAAATTTAAGACCATTTACCGCGCGATTATCATTTTGCCGTGGGCGATTCCCCAAGTCATTATTGCCTTGGCTTGGAAGGGTGAATTCCACTATGAATTTGGTTTTGTGAATACCTTGATCCAAGATCTTGGCTTTGAGCCCGTCCAATGGCTGTTCTCGCCGACACCGGCTCTCGTCGCGGTGACCTTCGTGAACATCTGGCTGGGTATTCCCTTCTATATGGTTACGCTGTTAGGTGGGTTGCAATCTATTGCACCTGACTACTATGAAGCGGCGTCACTAGACGGTGCCAATGCTCTCCAACGTTTCCGTCATATTACCGTACCGTTGATTCGTCCAGTCGCTGTTCCAATCATCACCCTTGATGTGATTTGGACTTTCAACAACTTCAACGTCATCTTCTTGATTACAGGTGGTAAACCTAACGAAAGCACCAACATTTTGGTAACAGCGCTTTATAATGCGGCATTTGGTGCCAATGGCCAGTTCCAACTGGGCTTTGCGGCGGCATTCTCGCTCGTTATTTTTGCTGTCCTGTTAGTATTTGCCTCGGTATGGGTGACCCAAAGTGGTGCATTGAAAGGGATATATGAAAAATGATGAAGTTATTTGAAGAATGGAATGAAAGATTCTGGTTACCCGGTGCGTATGAAACTCCAACGAAATTGTGGTTGAAGCGGGGTCGTGGTATTGGCGCAGTTGCCCTGATTTTACTCGGCCTAGTCTTTGGCATTGCCACTGGAAATCTTTTTGCCATTGCGTTGGCTATCTGGTTAGCTGTGTTGATTAGCTATCCTACGCATGGTTTCCTGATTTTGTACTCGGTAATTACGATTTATCCTATTTCACGGGTGGTCACAATTTCGTTGCGACCTGCGCAAAATCTCCTTTCGACATCACTCGCGATTATTCCCGACGGGGCTTCGCTGGAATCCTACAATAATCTGTTCACTGAACAAGATTTTGCCTTGTGGGTCTGGAATAGTTTGGTCATTACAGTGGCGGTATCCTTGCTCGGGGTCATTTTAGCGGCGACGAGTGCGTATGCCTTTTCACGCTGGAAGTTCCCCGGACGGAGCATCGGTCTGATGATGTTGCTTTCGACGCAAATGATCCCCGCTGGGATGTTGCTGATTCCGATTTTTATCATCGTGGCCAAACTTAACTTAACCAATAATGTACTTGGTTTGGCACTAGCTTATACGACCACCGCTATTCCGCTCTCTATTTG
>JBNLCD010000676.1:0-2921 GCA_050303635.1 Anaerolineae bacterium | reverse complement strand
ATTACGATGGGTTTGAAATTCACGAAGAAATTCGGAATTGGGGTAACCTGCGCGGCATCCCGATTGTAGCCTATACCGTCCATACGAGTGAAATTGATGTTGTACGTCATGCTGGCTTTGATAGTTTCCTTGGCAAACCCTTGCGCCCTGAAGAATTTTCAGACCAACTTGACCGCATTTTAAAAGGAGTTCAAGTCTGGGAAGCTTAAGGCCATTCATTGAGATTTTCCGAGTATTGGTAGCATGGAGCGGTATCTGATGATATCGCTCCTTTTGATTTCAAAAATTTACCCGGCATAAAAAACACCTCTTTTCAATATCCATAGATATTTACTCAGAGGTTTCGTTATTTTGTTTATGGGGTTATTTTATGTTGATCTCTAACGGAATTGATCGAGCAGATCTACCAATTTTTGCACGGAAACTGGCTTCACAATATGATAGTCAGTGCCAGCTTGTTCACTCCGGCGTGAATATTCTTCGAAGTCGTAGGCGGTGATGGAAACAATCGGTGTTTCTAATCCATTTTCGCGAAGATAGGCGACGAAGTCCAAACCATCCATGACTTCCAAACCCAATTCAATATCGGTGATAATAAGGTCAAAACCTTGGTTTTCAATATGCCCAAGTGCATCTTCTGGATGTTGAACGGTTACCAATTCATCAGTGTGCATCTGCGCAACGCGTTCAATTAAAGCTAAGTTTGCTGGATCATCTTCCAGATATAATATCCTCATTCGGATTCCTTTGTGTATCTAATCAGTACTGAGTTCTTCATTACCAATACTGAAAGCCGCATCTAAGTCGGATTTTGCAAAAGCTTTGAAAGCGATCAGCGTTTCAGTATGGGTAATGGCAGGAAGATCACGAATGGCACCTGTCACAATATCCGCAATCTGTTCATTGCTCGTTGTGCGTAATACAGCCGCCAAATCATAACGTCCTGCAATTGAAAAAACATCAGATACACCATCAATATCCACTATTTTCTGGGCGACGTTGTTCACTTGGCCGCGTTCAACATTGACAAGTACAATAGCATTGACTGGCATGGATTAGTCCTATCTAACGTGTTTTCAAAATATCAGTAATATTATACCCCAACTACCCCAATCTTAGCGTGGGCTAGTTAGACTTTCTAAGAAATCTTCATTGTTCTCGGTGCGGCGCAATTCATTGATAATCGATTCCGTGGGGCCCACAATGTTATCCCCATCATTTTGAACCATCAAATCAAACATGCGGCGTAATGTCCAAACCCGCTGAACAATATCGGGACCCAGCAATAATTCTTCCCGACGGGTCGAGGATTGTGGAATATCGAAAGCCGGGAAGATCCGACGTTCTTGCAGTGCGCGGGAAAGATGGAGTTCCATATTACCCGTACCCTTAAATTCTTCGTAAATCACGTCGTCCATACGGCTTCCGGTTTTCACCAAACAGGTAGCTACAATACTCAAGCTACCGCCTTCTTCAACATTCCGCGCGGCACCAAAGAAGCGTTTAGGCGGATAGAGTGCGGCGGGATCAATACCACCCGAAAGCGTCCGACCACTTTGCGGCTCAACAATATTGTAAGCGCGGGCCAGCCGGGTAATACTGTCGAGCATGATAACCACATCACGCTTACTTTCCACTAAGCGCTTAGCGCGTTCCAAGGCCATTTCAGCGACCCGAACATGGCTGGTTGCCATTTCATCAAAAGTACTGCTGACAACTTCGGCATCCACCGAGCGATCCATATCCGTTACTTCTTCAGGACGTTCCCCAATGAGGACGACCATTAAGTGGGCTTCGGGATAATTTTGGCTGATGGCGTTGGCTACATCTTTGAGCACCGTGGTTTTACCAGCCTTCGGCGGACTGACGAACAGACCACGTTGACCTTTACCAATGGGAGCGATGAGATTGAGCAAACGAGTGGAGAGAATGTGCGGTAGTGTTTCGAGATTAAACCGTTCTTCGGGGAAAATAGGTGTCAGGTCTTCAAAATTGGGACGGTTTTTGATGATTTCAGGATCCATCCCGTTAACAGCTTCAACCCGTAAGAGACCAAAATATTTTTCGGAGTCCTTGGGGGGCCGTATTTGCCCGATAACCATATCTCCGGTGCGCAAATTAAAGCGTCTAATTTGCGTTTGACTGACATATACATCTTCAGGACCGGGTTGGAAACCTTTTGTTCTTAAGAAGCCAATGCCATCTTCAATGATTTGTAGCACCCCGCCACGCAGTTGATAGCCTTGGCTTTCAGCTTTATTGCGAAGAACACGTAAAATCAAATCATCTTTTTTGAGGCGACTAAAGCCAACTACACCCACTTCGCGGGCATAAGAGCGTAAATCGCTCAACGTCATACTATCAAGTTCTGCGATATCCATAGACAAATTCCAGAGGGTTAATAAAAATTACAAGTGTTTTAGCGGTGCATTCGTGCACGCAACTGGTCTAGACATATTAAAAATAATCGTGTCACCTAAACAAATCTAGCGAATTAAAAACTTAGTTGATTAATTGTTAAAGTTTGGAATAGTTAGCCAATCTTAAAATAAGGCGTTTATTCTCAGTCCGAATGACAAACAACAAGTCAGCGTTCAATAAATTATGGTTACTCTAGAGAATGCTAGATTAATCTTGAAGTGCATCACACAAACTATTGGGGTGTGGGGATGAAATAGGCTTAGATAAGCTATTCTTTGGGAAAATATAGCACAGTCTGCACATGAGGGCAAGAGAATCAAGTAGATTTGCCTATTTTTCATGACAATTAACGCGTTTTTGGTGAATCTATGCACAAAAATAATAGTTTGCGATGGTTTCCAAATAATTTTTTATTGGCCCATGGCGGGAAAGAGCTTCATCGATTGCTAAGGGCGCAACCTCCCCTCTTCCGTGGAGAAAAACCAGCATCGGTATTCTAT
>JBNLCD010000675.1:0-2931 GCA_050303635.1 Anaerolineae bacterium | reverse complement strand
TTCCAGATGTTGAAGCAATGACCACCGTTGAAGCCAAGTCGGTGAATTGGCAGGATGTTCTTGAAAAAAGGCTAGCAACTGCGTAGCTTCCTCAAATTCAGCGTGATGAACTTTGATAATAATACTAATGGGCAAACACAATAAACTAAAAGCGGGGGTATCTAATTTTTCCGCTAAAACAAGGGCTTCTGCTATAGATTGTTGCGCATTGTAATAATGACCTGTGCCACAACCCGCAATGGCGATGCCTAAACGGGCGAAAATAACTGCAATCGGATCAATCCGGTCTTGTTGCAGTGAAATATTGAGGCTAACTTCACACATCTGCAAGCATTCAGCATAATTTTCAGACAGTCCAGCCAACGTTCCCGACAAAGCCAAACCAAAAGCTTCAACGCTCAAATCTGAAGAAATCATATTAGCGGGATTAAAAATTTTATCAACTAACTCCTCAACTCGCTCAAAATCACCATTCACAAAAGCCGACCAAATCATAAATATACCCGTTCGTGATGTTAATGATTTAGACGATAGATCAATCATTTTCTCCTCGGCATATTTTCCTAGCAGACTATGTAAATGGTAATGGGCAGAGTGAAAATCTTGATTGTGACTGGCATCATAACGGATTAGGGATTTGTCGACTAATGAGGAGATAATCTCTAAAGATGCATGGGCCACCTGTCGAGCTGTTTGTAAACTAAAGCCACCACGCAACACTGCTAAGCGACCTAACACTTTTTGTTCTTGCTGATTGAGTAAATTCCAAGATTGATTGAATACGGCGCGGATACTTTGATGACGTTGATCAATATCACGTTGATTGGTTGATAAAAAGTCGATATTTTTCTGAATTTCTGACACAATTTCGCTACAAGTCAACATTTTTAACCATGTTGTGGCGAGTTCAATGGCAAGCGGCATGCCATTGACTAAACGACAAATTTCACCCACGGCTTCGGCTTCATCTTCAACGGAAAAATTAGGTATAAAACGACGGGCGCGATCTTCAAACAGGGCAACCGATTCTTCAACTTGGAGTGGACCCTGTTTACTCGGTATGCCTAATGGTTCAACGGAGCGCACCCATTCAATTTGGAGATTAAGCGCATTGCGGGAGGTGATCAAGATTTTTAGATGTTGGGTTTCAGCGAGAAGGTCTGTGATAAATTCCACATAATCAACAAGATGTTCATAGGTATCTAAAATAAGCAGTGCCTTTTTGTTTTCAAGATAAGTCGCAATTTGCTCAAGGGTCGTATTTCCGGGGATTTGCATGATATCAGCCATCGCCAGCGTAATACCATTGGTATCAAGAACCAGTTCACACGGCACAAAATAGATTCCATCTGGAAATAAATCGACAGCTTGTCGGGCAGTCTCAACGGCTAACCGTGTTTTACCCATCCCACCTGCACCAGTAATCGTAATCAAGCGGGCATTATTTTGGTCAAATAGACTCTGAATATTAGCGATATCTTCTGAGCGTCCAATAAAAGAAGACCCGTATTCTGGCAAATTGGTGTAGATTGATATTGGCGCTTCTTCAACGGGTTCCGCTTCTGTGTTGGAATTGATTTCTTGCCATTTCAAAATGGCCTGCGTGCGGCTATGGACACCTAATTTGCTATAAATTTGTTTGGTATACCAGCGAATCGTCTCCAGACTCAACACCAGTCGCTCGGATATTTCACGATTTGTAAATCCATCACCCATTAGTTGCAATACTTCAACTTCGCGTTCCGTTAGTTCATCCTGCAAGATCATGCTTAAACCTTTACTTTCCGTTACTATCACCAAGTCAATTATAGATTATTTATGAAATTTGTAATTTCACTTTTGCGAATTTTATGAAATCCCCCCATCTGGGTGGTCACAGCCCCCCAAGTTCTCCCCTAATCTAACCAATGTACGCATCAATAGTAGCTTCCACCAGTCACCAAAAGAAAAACTGGTGGAGCCTACTCACTAAAACGGGAGTAATAAGATGTTCGGATTTCGCAAAAACAGTAAAGCCAATAGTGTTAAAAATTTCTACCAAGAAGTTGCCGGCCTAAGCGATAAAGAAACTCGACCCGTTGGTGTATGCTCTATCAATATCACTGATATTGTAGGGAGCGTAGGCCGCGCTGAAGAACTGGATGCAAATTTCCGCTTTAAGAATCAAGGCTGGACCGATCGTCATCAACGGATTGAACAACGGGTTCGCCAAGGCCAACCAATGGACCCCATCAAGGTTTTCAAAGTTCAAAGTGATCGCCAAGCAGAATATTATGTGGTCGATGGTCATCACCGAGTGGCCGTGGCTAAACGAAGCGGATTCTTTAGCATGAATGCTGACGTAACCGAAGTTGTCTTACACTAAATTCGAACTAGTTCTAGGTTAAGAAACTCAGATTGCTTCAATCTGAACACTTTCCAAAATGAGCTTTTGCTCACTTGAGCGCTCAACAAAACCAAAGCCCAGTTGTCCTTGAGGCGTTACGATGGCGTATTGATTATCAAGCCAAGCCACAAAGCCAAGTGGTGGGCGCGGTGAATAGGGGCTTTGATGGACTAACTCGCCATCCACATAGAAGTTAACTTTCTCAGGATGCCAATCCAACTGATATTCGTGGGATTGGGCCAAATCGACAGATAACGATTTTTCGGAAACATTGATGGCTCGTTGACCAACGGGCCATAATTTTTTATAGAGCCACGGAACTCGCATGGCTAAAAAGCCGAGGGGTGCCAAGGGCAATAAACTCAGGAAAAACGGATTTTGCGCATCGAAGGTCGCACATTTCCAGCCATAACCCGCGACATCTTGAGCTAAGGCCATATTGCTGGGTGGACTCGCAAAAAAGAACCAGACCGACCGGGGCAAACGCGGTAAACCACCACCGGGCATAAAAGGATGATTCCAAAAACCAAATCCCGCTGTTCCTT
>JBNLCD010000674.1:0-2947 GCA_050303635.1 Anaerolineae bacterium | reverse complement strand
GGACAACGCGGTAGAGGCTCGAAGCTAGACGACTTGGCAAACTGCGATTGGCATTTTCCCCCTGAAAACTAATCTGCGTTGAGGTTTCGGCTTGTATTTCTTCCACCAGAATTTTGATAGCTTCCGTGAGGGTACGTCCTTGCAGTGGCGCGGCTCGTAAATCTAACACAGAACGCCGCGCTTCAACCAAATTACTCCGTGATAATTGCAGAGCTTGCTGAACAAATTTTTGGACCCGATCAGGTTCAGCTTCGGCGTCAATCAAGACATCGGCGGTTTCGAGTTGCAACGTAATGGCGGTTAGGCCCTGCGCCAGTGTATCGTGAATTTCACGGGCTAGGCGGTTCCGCTCACTTAAAGCGCCCAGTTCATGACTTTTAGCAAACAGACGCGCCCGCTGAATGGCCATACTCAATAATTCACCCACCGTGTAGAGCAGATGTAATTCATCGTCGCGAAGTTCACGCCAATCCCGACTAACCACATTTAAAATCCCCAGTTTAATCCCGTGATCATAAAGGGGAATACTGGCATGATAACGTAATCCATCTGTACCATCGACCAAATTCTTGAGGCGTGTACACGTGATGATATTGACGTTGGCCGCACCAGCCATATTGTCTTCTTCATAGGTGTCCAAGCAATAGCATGAACCTTGCATGCGTTCAGGTTCATTGGCCAATGCAGGTGGCAAAAACTGATAAGCCGCCAGATACGGCTCGCCTGTTTCTTCATCAATGAGAAAAATCCAACCCGTACGCAAGTGAAAAAGCTCAACAACTTGAGCCAATGCCACCTGAAGTGCTGATGTTAAATCAACTTCGCGATTCAGGGCCTTGGCAATGGCATGTAATATAGAGAGTTCGTGTTCACGACTGGTACGGGACGGCATACTTATTCACTCTTAGGCTGATGCCTTCTTTATATAGTCTTGCATAATACCGACGGCTTCATCAACCGATTTAATACGATCATCCCATTCAGTCGGACAATTCTTTTTCAGGATTTCCCAACCACTAATGAGTGACACTTCTAACTTATTGACAGCCGGTTTTAAGCCAAGGGCTCTATGCAAATATTTTTTACCTTCAGTCGAATGCCCCAACATCGTATAGGACATCGCGATATCCATTAAATTGTAATAATCATTGGGTGCTGTCACTAATTCATGAATGGCAAATTCGCGTGTATCATGGAAGGCTTGTTCGGCCAATTCCAAATATGTTTTGCCAACTTCATCTTCGGCCAGATTTTCCGGCAAAGGCAATTTCTCATGATACGCAATCAGATACAGAGAGGCTAAATTCCCTTGTGGATAAGATGATCCGGGTGTAATTTTCAGGGCATTCCGATAAGCATCAATTGCTTGTAATATTTTGCCCAAATCACGCCGAATACCACCCAGAGGACCCCAATATGATTCCTTGTTGAAGTCCATCAAACTGCCACTTTCCTTGAGAGCCAATACTAAACGAGCTTCGGCTGTCTCTAGTAAATCTTTGCTTTTTTCTAGCATTTTAATATTATCCGGATGTTGATCCGTCATTTTTCTAGCCTTACGACGCAGAGCAACTGCATATGAAGCTTGCGCAGTAGGCCATTCAATGCGCCAATCACTCATAATCCGCTGTAAGGTTTCGAGATTTTCAATGCCTTCATCAATCTCATCCGTGGTATGAACTTTCAACCAACCCAAGATATATAAAGCCATTGGATTATCTTTGCTCATTTGGAGCACTTTATTGGCAAAGTTATAGGCTTCGGAATTATTGCGCAACCTAAATTCCTGATCGGCCTGTAGCAACCATGTCACACTGTTAATGCCATTTTCAAGCTTATCGTTCAGGTGGTCTAATTCTTTTAGCTCATCTTCATGCGCGGTAATAATACTGCTCAGTTCTTCAATCTTTTTAATTTTTTCATCAAATTCATTGCGCACATCACTAAATTGCGTGATACCTAAAAATGCACCGATACCAATAATAATACCGACTAAAATTGCCGTTCCTTCAAGGAAACTCAAAATATTTTGGGCTGAATCAATCGCATCTTCTGAGCGCTCATTCATCTGCTCAATATTGGCAAATAACTGCTCTTGTTCACTATCCAAAACACCGTCTTCGATAGTGATTTCAACATGATTTTCCTCAACCGATTGCCGTATCAGATGTATACCGGCAAGATTAGCTACCAGAATGAGGATAATAGCAATAAAAGCTGTCCAAAAAGGAATAATAATATTGTTATAGAGGGTTTTTGTATCTTGGACTTGTGTCGAATCTTGGGTACTCATATACACTCACTTTGCTAAATGCATCTGCTATTCTTCTTTTAGTATGACCTGCTAGAACCAATTTTGCCACTGTACGCCGCACATTTGTTGAAATTAGCAATCCTCAGAACCAAGGGGCTATGGTATCCTAACCGATAGCTCGATAAACTGATGCAATAAGTTTTCACCAATTCCAACATCAAGTATGGCTTTTCCACAGCGTAAGCCATGTATGGAAAGAAACCTAAAACTATGCACGAAACTTTAGCTACAGAAATTGCGGTTGTCCTACTCTCCATTGGTGCCGTCCGCTTTGATCCTGATAACCCTTTAACATTTCGTTCAGGCATAAAATCACCCGTTTACACCGATAATCGAAGTCTTCCTTATTATCCAAATCGTTGGCGACGTGTTATTAATGGCTTTGAGCGCGTTATCATTGCCCATAAGCTCGATTATGATATTATCGCGGGGATTGCAACCGCCGGTATCCCGCATAGTTCCGCGCTTGCATTTCGTCTTGCGCGGCCATCGGTGTTTGTGCGCAAAGAAGTCAAACAACACGGCACTCAAAAAATGATTGAGGGAGGCAATGTCGCTGGACAAAAAGTACTCCTCGTCGAAGGTTTGGTCACGACAGGTGGCAATAGTTTGGCTGGGGTCATGCTTCTCCGG
>JBNLCD010000673.1:0-2948 GCA_050303635.1 Anaerolineae bacterium | reverse complement strand
ATTAAAATCCATAGCTAAAAAACAGCGTCCTATAAATGGACTGCAATCGCCGCCTTCAGGAGTTTTAAACCCATTCATAGGGTGGTGATTTTTAGCCCCGAATTTATTCGAGGGCGGCTGACGGTTCCAAAACATTGTCCCAAATTGAGAGATAGCCCCATTTGCGCGCAATAACTAAAAACCTATCATTATGAGGGCCTTGGCTCAATAATCTGTATGCTGTCCGTTTTTTCTGGATGTGGCTCTAAGCATCTGACCAAACATCGGTAAATGCTTTTACGAAAACCGCTAAACTCGGCGCATCATAGAGGCACACAATCACTTTATGGACCGCTTGCCGTTCAGTTTGAGCAAAATCCAGCGTTTGCTCGGCCATGATTTGCGCGCACTGCTCAATCGGAAAACCGAAAATTCCAGTGGAGATGGCGGGTAACGCCACGGATTCTAAATGCTTGGCATCGGCTAAATCGAGTGTCGAGCGAATCGCACCGGTCAACTTGCGCACTTCATCACCTTCGCCCATACGTGGCCCGACGGCGTGAATCACATAATCCGCGCGTAAATTTCCGCCCGTGGTGATGACGGCTGAACCCACATCACAATGACCGATGGCATAACATTCTTCCTGAATAATCGGACCACCCACGCGTGCAATCGCCCCGGCGACTCCTGCGCCTAAAAGCAAATGCGTGTTGGCGGCATTGGTGATCGCATCAGCTTTGATTTGGGTGATGTCGCCTTGCACAAGTTCAACCGTTAACCTGTTTTTTGTGTATTGCATCAATTTTCCTAAATACAGATAAAAGAGCAAATATCCTAGCCGTATACATGTTTCTCAGTATAATTCAATTAATAATTTAAGTAAAAAGGCTTATAGTATTGATGGATAAACAAACCCAACTTAAAGAAGCATATGAACTCCATTGGTCAGGTGATAATTTAGCGGCACTTGAAATCATTTCTAGTATTTTGACTCATCACCGAGATTATTTAAGCGCTTGGCAACTCTTTTTACAGATTGCTAAGAAAAACGCATCCCCAAATTCTGTTGCAAAAGATATTGATTGGTCAAAGGTAGATTTTTCGACGGTCATTTCAGATATTCGTACAAACCCTGAATCCTTTAGCGTTTGGGATGATGCCAAACACTATATTCAATATAGAATTAATAAGATCGTCAGCGAACAAAAGAATTCTAAACCAGAGGTTCTACAAGGTTCCCCAAAGTTTAGGGAAAAAACTAAACCTACCTCTTCATATAAGACAGTACCAGATCCCCAAGCACATCCTAACATCAAGCTGGTTACTTTGATCGCATTTTGCCTTGTTTTTGTGTCATTAGTGCTTCCATTTGGTTTTTTCAGGTTTTCTTTTACAGAAGATACTTTTATTGGCCTTTATGATTTCGAATTCTATCAAGAGCTGAACTTGCTCCAAGCGTGGGGCAGAGCTGAACAACTTCTAACAGGCAAAAATAAAGATATATTATGATTCTGATGTCATTCTGTCTGATGATGAATCACTCCGGTTATCGGATGCTACAAAGGAAGAACTTACGCATCGCGGTATTCCAATTGTATTTCTATTTTATGGTGTACCTTTCATGGTATTAATGGTAACACCGGGATATGGGTTTCATAACTTGCGGCAACTCCTGCTTTTTCCTATTATTGCCAATTTTGTAGTGTTAGGCTATTTAGTGTTTTTGAGCCAGATTTATATAATAAGTCCAAGCGGCTTTTCTACTTACATCGCCGGACTAATCCTTTTAACATGGGTTGCTTTTCTAGATCCTAGCCCTGAAATATATCTAGGATAACCGCTAGATTAGGCTTTATCTGAAGAGTTTATGTTCGTGTATGCAATCCATTGCACCACGGCCAGCGCGACCACAAATAGATAACTCAAATTGATGGCAAAATACGCCGAATCAACCATGCCATGTGACAGGAAATTGCCCATACTGCCCATGGCTCCTAAGACCAAGGCAAAAAGTGGCAAATCTTGATAGCGGGTTTGCCGATAGGCTTGCAAGGCCGTCCGCCAGAAAATGACTTGGAGCCAGATACCGACCAAAACGCCTAAAATCCCTAAGCGCACCCAATAATCGAGAATCCAGTTGTGCGGATGGGATAAATCGGGATCAGCCCATGCTTCCGGCAAAATATAACGGCTTCGATAGGCATACAGAAATTGATCCAAGCCCACACCTGTCAGCGGCTTATCTTTCAGTAACTCAAATGTGCTCCGCCATAAATTGATGCGGAAGAGGGTGGTGGTATTGTCTAAATCAGTCAAATTTTGGAGGCGTGGAATAAAGCGTGAAAGCGGAATGAGGGCTACAGCCCCAAGCGCGGCCAACGCTCCCAAGGGCGCGACGGCCCGCCGACCTTGCCAGCCAATGAGGATAATGGCTAAGGATACGGGCACACCAAGCACAATCGCGCCCACACTTTGCGTCAAGAGAATGGCCAGTCCCATAATCAAGCTGGCGCTCACCGCGAAAATTCTGCGCCAGCCATCGGTGAAAATAGCATACGCCACCGCAAAGGGTAAAACACGCCCCAAATGGAGGGCAACGCTATTTGGTGAGCCATAGACCCCAATCAAGCGGCGTGAACCCTCTTCGGTCTGAACGACATAATCGCCCGTGACATAGTTGGTTAAGCCGACCAGCGCAATAATCACGCCGCCCACAATAACCATATCAACCACCCGCAACCATTCTTCACGTTTTAAGTTGCTAATGCGAAGCAGTAAATAGAGCACCAACGGTCCGAGCACCATCACCCGTAATTCACGGAAGGCTTCCGGCATCAATTCGGCCCAACTCAAGGACACCACCGCTAAAGCACCAAAAGCCATAAGGCCTTTATCGGTCAAGTTAAATTGCAACTTGGTGAACCAGCTTTTAACCACCTGCGCCCGACTGAGACCCTCTTGTAAGG
>JBNLCD010000672.1:0-2950 GCA_050303635.1 Anaerolineae bacterium | reverse complement strand
CTCATCAAGTGCCGGAGGCACAAATCAAGCTGAGTGGTATGCTGGGCATGAAAATGACAGTCATGGTGGTACAAGTGACTAATCAGCACATAACACGGCGCTTCAGGTCGACCCGCTACCGCGCCGCTCCTTTCGTCGCTCTGCGGCAGCGGTCGCCTGAGCTGGGTCGTTAGCTGATGAATATCACGGATACATGCATGACTGACATTGAAAGAATCGTATGGGGAGGTCTGGCCGGTGTAACCGTCTATGTCATCGGTCAACTGATTTCAAAGTTCCTTATTGAGCCACTACATGAGTTGAGAAAGGTTATTGGTGAAGTGAGGTTTAATCTCGCATTCCATGCTCCAGCAATCCATACCCCTATCGGCAGAACAAAGGAAACTTCAGAAACTGCGCGACAAGCGCTTATGAAAAGCTCTTGCGATCTCATCGCCAAATTACATGCTGTGCCTGGGTTTGCGGTATTTCGGCATTTATCCTTTGGTGTATTGCCAAATAGAAAAGATATAGAAGCCGCCGCTATTCAGCTCCGTGGGCTTTCAACCTATGTCAATGAAGAAGGCGAAAAAGCCAATTCCAATATCGAAATCATTAATAAGCGCGTGGCCATAATTGAGTCATTGCTTCGCTTGAAGCCGCTAGAATGAATAGAAAATCAGCTAACAAACAAATCCAGCCGACCCAAAAACCGCTACGCGCTTTTCGGTCGGCTGATTTGAGGCGTTGGGCAACTAAGAATCGTGTTACTGATGTCTCCTGAAATAATTGCTAGCGTGTCTGGGGCAGTGCAACCGCTCGTTTTTGAAACGGGCCTCGATGAGGCACCATATTCAATCTATGGCACAGTGTTCTTGGTTGGTTTTCAAGGGCGTGCATTTATTCTAACGGCAAGGCACAACCTTACCCTTTCAGGGAAAGGGACAAGTCCTCTGTGCATATTCCCCAACGATCATTCTCAGCGCATCCTGCCTTTGCAGGACGTGTTTTTTATGCCGCAGAAAGACATTCCTGAGGATTTCGCTGACTTTGCAATTATCGAGATTGACCCCAGTCGACTAGATTCCGAAACATCGGAGGCAATCTTAATTGATTGTGCTAAGGCATCAGGTGATTGGTATGAGAGTGCGCTTTTATCTCGTTATTTCGTGTTGGGTTATCCCTCGGAACATTCATTTGTAGATTATAAGAGGGATGTCGTTGCTCATGGCCGCGTGGCGCTGACCGGTAAATATGTTAACCCGAGTGAGCCACGTCATTTACATGAATTGGATATTGACGATTCAAAAGGTCTTAACACTTTCAGTGGATTTAGTGGTGGGCCTGTTTTCTCGTGGATAGAAGAAGAGCCCGGGCGAGGAAAAATTGCATGGTGTGGAATGGTTGTTCGCGGTGCACCAGTTTCTCGGCGGATGCATTTTGTGGATCGCGAGATATTGCTGGCAGCATTGAAGATCAAGTGTCAAAGAGGGGCCATGCAGTGAATTCAAGATTTATGCCCAACAACCACATTGAGTCCGACGCCTTGCCCTTCCGCTACGCTTCAGGGCAAGGCGCGGCTCATGTGGGGCGTTGGGCGAATATCAATGAGCCAACATCTTGCAACAATCAATATTTATCAGAATGGAGAAAATTTTATGAGGCTCTGTTATTTGTTACTTGCCATGCCGTACATGTTTATGTCCTTTACTGCTTTGGCAAATGGGGCAGACAAGCAAAATGACTTTGTTGTTGCATTTCCAGATGCGATTTTGAAGCAATGCGATGAAAAGCTTGTAGTGTGTAATGGCAAGAAACTAAAAGTCCTGCGCTACATTGAGGATATGAGCACAAATATTCCCGATGATCCAAGTGCTGTAATGCAAATCCACAAAAGTTTATCGGATAATGGATTGTTAATTGAGGCTGTTTTTAATTACAAAACAAAATTACCTGAAGTTATCGGTAGAATGGTGGTTGAAAGTGATGCATATGAGGCACCGTATGGGGTTAGGGTAGGAATGAAAGAATCTCGGGTTATATATATTTTAGGTGAGAGCCGGGTTGAGTCGGGGATAATGTCGGGTCAGCTATTATATCGTTCGGCAGATGGCATGACGGGTATTGTTTTAGTTGTCAGGCATGGCGTTGTTACTCAAATTATCTATGAAACTTATATCGATTAAGCCGACTGACAGACTGGGATGCTGATCTAAAATAAGTATAACTTTTAGTCAGCTTGTATCCGCTGTTTATGATGTCAGATAACTCGTACTATTTTGAAGCGATGCACTGTGGTGATTGTGTATCGCCTAACCAGACGCTCGTTCGGACGCAAACTACGCTGCGCTTCGTTTGCGCCGTACAGCTTGGCCGTTAAATTAAACATCTTCTTCTTTGTAGTATTCAACCAACGCATCATCCACAAAACCATCCAAATTGATCTCCAATGCCTCATGGGCATGCACACATAGCTTGACTCGCTTATCGGTCAATCTCAGCACACCAATCTGTATCGGTTCGAACAGCACCTCGCCTATCGGCGTCTGTGGGTCAATCTCTTCGCCAAGTGAAATAGTGAAGGTTTCGTTGAGTTTGCGGCGGAAGACCATTATCTCTTCCGGAGGGAATGAGAATCTTTCCATGACTTAATTCCTGCTATTAGGCGAATTCCGGTAAGCCTACCATTAATTTCTGCCGAAATTGCTCCGCTATCGGAGCAAGTGACAAATAAAGTGGCTTTACTCTACAATCGTTGGGAAGGATGGTTTAAGTATTTCGCCATATCATTGAATTTGTGAGGTTTTGAGTGGGTAGCTGCTGCGACAACAACTGTTCGATAGATGCCCTCCGCGAACGGCAGCGGGGTACGCTGCTAATTGTCCTGGCGATCAATGCCCTGATGTTTGTGGTGATTGCCGTGGCGGCGTTGTATGGCAACTCCACCGCACTGCTGGCCGATAGTCTGGAT
>JBNLCD010000671.1:0-2953 GCA_050303635.1 Anaerolineae bacterium | reverse complement strand
GAGGGCCCAGCTATAAGTGGGATTGTGCGAAATTGCTTTGTCGTAAGCAAGCACAGCATCTTCGTAGCGTTCGAGATAACGATAAATCTGCCCCAGTTTGGCCCAGCTATGCGCATGATCGGGTTGCGCACGGGTCGATTGGAGAGCGGCATCAAGCGCTTCACCATAGCGTTTGAGTTCGACCAAAATTTCAGCTTGGTTATACCAATGCCACACATCGGTTGGTGAATAAAAAGATGCTTGTTGGAAGGCTTCAAAAGCTTCATCCAATCGTTCAAGCGCTTTGAGACAAAGTCCTTTCCCGTTCCAGCTCCATGCAAAAGTGGGATTCAGTTCCAACGCCCGATTATAGGCATTGAGGCCTTCTAGATAACGACCTTGGGCCCGCAAGATTTGGCCGCGTTTCCCCCATGAGGGTTCATGATGGGGGTCGATTTGCAGAGCGCGTTCCACACAATCGAGCGCATCCTCATACCGTTGTACGCTGAATAAGGCAATCGCTTGGTTATACCAGACCCACACATCGCCCGGTTTAATGGTCGCCGCATGTTCATGAGCATCAATGGCTTGGTCAAATAAATTCAAGCGTTCCAAAATCTGCCCTTTGACCATCCATGCCCAACCAAATGTGGGATTCAGTTCCAGCGCCCGATTGACAGCGGCGAGCGCTTGTTCATAGTGTTGGGCAATCCGGAGGGCACGCCCTTTCCGTGCCCACGCCCGTGCATGTTTCGGATTCATGGCCAGCGCGCGGTCATAAGCTACAAGGGCTTCATTAATGTAGCCTAACTCGGTGAGACTATAGGCTTTATTAAGCAAGTCATTGATTTCAAGTTCTTCCGGCTTATCTTCAATATCCGCTGGCGTACCCGTGATTTCTTCGTAAACAGCCGAAATGCTATTCACTAAATCTGTCCATGTTTGCGGACGATCAAGCGGATCTTTTTCCAGACATTGTAAAACCAGAGACCGCAAATTATCTGGCAAGGTCGCTTCGGCTTGTTCATTGAATTCGGGCAGTTCTTTTTGATGGGCATCGACCCATTCACTGAAAGTTGTGGCATTAAAGACCGCGTGACGGGTCAGCATTTCATACAGAACGCACCCGAAAGCATAAATATCCGACCGCATATCAACTTCTTCGGCCCGACATTGCTCTGGTGATAAATAGGGCGGGGTACCGACGACAGCGCCTAAACGCGTAATGCGTGGATTGCCAATCGGGTTTTTGTGCTCAATGAGCACATCTTCTTCTTGATAGAGGGATTGCACGAGGCCAAAATCGGTCACTTTAGCAATATTGTCATGCCGGACCAAAACATTGCCGGGTTTGAGATCGCGATGCACCAAACCGGGCACCTGACGCGTAGCATGTTGCATCCCCAAACAAATATGAAGACCAAAGAGAACCGCCGTTTCTAAATCAAGGCGGTGATGATCAATCCATGAACGCAAATCGGATCCCAGGCCTTCTGGTCCAGCAATATGTTCCAAAATAATATGGGGACGATCATCGAATTTTTGGACTCGCAACGCCTGCACAATATGTCGATGTTTTTCAAGATGAATCCATGTCAGCGCTTCTTTCGTGAAACGCGCAATCGCCCGTTCATTTGTCAGAAATTTGCTCTGATAGGATTTAATTGCACTCGGTGCTTTTTCGCGATGATCGTAGCACAAGTAAACCACGCCCATGCCACCATATAATTTATGGCGCACTTCATAGCGATCG
Organism: Anaerolineae bacterium; assembly: GCA_050303635.1. Lineage (GTDB taxonomy): Bacteria > Chloroflexota > Anaerolineae > Aggregatilineales > J027 > JAKEEQ01. Next base: position 1,221 of record JBNLCD010000671.1, on the reverse strand, counting down.
CCGATATTTTCACCGATTTTAAAATCACTTTCCTTGAAGGAGAGCGGTACCGAAATCGGAATATCATCCGCTGAATCATGCTGAATTTTTAGATCGAGTTCCTGAATATTCTCACCAGAACGAGTCATCTGAGCTGAGTTGGCAAACGCCTCTTCAGATGCTTGTGAAATGAGTTCACTGGCAATAGCATCATCTTGCGTTTCAGCTTCACTGCCATAAATATTGAGATGATCGAGTTCCTCATTTTTTGAATAATAAGCAAAATTGCTATCCGCATTTGTTTCTTCAGGTATGGGTGTCGGGTCGGGTTGTGGCGTTGATTGACGGGTGAATTCTGGCGCACTATACCGGTCCATAAGTAAGTCGCGCTCGGCTTCAGATACGACCGGGTTATGAACAAACAAATCATCTGCAATGGCCCACAGTGCCACCGCCACATTGCGTGGGATGGGCACCTTATTCGCAATATCCACGACCCAATCGACATACTCGCGTAAATCGGCCGTAATGGTTTTAGCTTCTTTGGCCGCAATTCCCATCGCGCGTTTAAAGGCTGAAATGGTTTTGCTCACATAAAAAATATTTAGTTCAGGTTGACCATCATCTTGATCATGCATATCCAAAGATAGTTCAGCACATAAATCAGCAAGTTCAAGATAATCATCTTCATAGAATACATCTCGGCGCAACGCCAATTTCCCTAAATAGCGCACATCGGGATCGGGATCGGTGGCAAATGGGTCATGGCGATCCGCCTCGCGTCGGCGAGCGATGAGTTTCTTTTCGGCTTTATCACTCAGGGGTAATCGTTTGCGGCCAGTTTTTGGAGCAGGATATAAGTCCATACAACCTCGTAATCACTTAATAATAATCATAGCGCTTATTCTAAGTTTAACACGCAACTGAAGATCGCCAACCCAAGTTTTTAGGGGGAATAAAAATGCCGCCCCTCAGGTGATTTAGGGACGGCAGATGAATGTAGGGAGGGAAATCTTATGCATAAGTTGGTATGGTTTTATTTCAACAGAGATAAAAGAATTTAGAAACGCTGTTGAAAATTAAATCCACCCAAAATATAAATTTTGTTTGAGTGGAATAAAATTTTTGAACAGTTATCTCTTAAAATGAAACAATCCCTTTGTAATAAGTATTGATGCATTGCAAGACTCCATCATAAGAGTACCATTAAATTCCCGACCAGAGGTAGGTAAACATGCGGAA
>JBNLCD010000670.1:0-2956 GCA_050303635.1 Anaerolineae bacterium | reverse complement strand
TCAACCCCAGACTAATACCCCCGTCTGTCCCGATTTCAAATAATTCGGTGGCGATATAGACCTGCAAGACTTGAAACATCCCACTCACGAAAAGGCCCGTCGCGGCTTTTTGGAGGGCAATAATCAGAATATTGACCCTGTTTTTTAAATAGGCCAAGCCTTCACGATATTGCCGGATAGCCCCCGCGATGGTTTTATCAGTATTTAGCGCAGAGAGCGGAATCTGGTAATCGATACGGCTAATGAGCCAAGCTGAGACAAAGAAGGTGGCCGCATCAATTGCAAATGAAGGGTAGATGCCCAAAATACCAGAGGATAATCCACCGAGCGCCGCGCCGAAAGATAACATCACTGACCATGTGGTACCGCTCAGGGCATTGGCTGTCCCCAATTCTTCAGGTTCCGTGATATCAGCGAGGATCGAAGTGCGGGCAGGAAAGAAAAAGCCACTCAAGGCCAATTGTACGCCACTCAATGCATAAATAATCCAGACATGTTCGGGCTCACGTACAAATAGAAAACCGATAACTGTGAGGCCGCGTATGATATCGGCGGTAATGAGTATCCGTTTGCGACTATAACGATCGGCCACCACCCCCGCCACGGGACTCACGAGAAAAGGTGACAACATACGGACGACGAAAAGCCCACCCACTGCGGCCCCTGATTCGGTTAAATTGGCAATGAGAGCCGCCGCCGCAATTAAGTTAAACCAGTCGCCTAACAGACTGACAATCTGGCCAAACCATAAGTAGCGAAATTTTGTATTGTTGCGAACCAAGTCGCTATAACTAACAGGTCGCTTGTTTGGGCGCATTGTAGCTGACATGTATTTTGGTATCTCCGGTTGCGCGCGAATAGAAATGTGGTTGATGCGTCATCATTCTGCGTCGCTGTGACAGACCATCCATTCTAGCACGAGGAATCAACGAGAACGATGCACAGATCACTCCATTATAGTCCTGCCCGTGTATAAAAAATAGAACAAATGTGCGTAAATTTATGTTATAATGGACGCACGCCTAGTGAACTGTATAGAGAGTGAGCATCGCCATGGTGCTAAGTTTTACGCCTGAAGATAATTTACAGACAGAACTTAATCTCCCCAAAGATAAGCTGACCCTACCATTTTGGGAACGCGCCGCCGACTCGCCGTTGATTGAACGGGTGTGGTATAGCTATAGTGATTATGGAGGATCTTTTACCTCAACCGCGCAAGCGCATGGCGAAATTGTCATCACCAAACTGCAAGGGCACACCCAGGTCACCATTCGTGGGCCAGAAACGTCAGCGACGATGGCTGAATGTCCGCCGGATGCTGAGTTTATCGGTATTGTTTTTAAACTTGGCACTTTTATGCCCAAATTCCCCGCCTATGTCGTTATGGATCGGCAGGATGTTAATTTACCGCAAGCCGGGCGCAATACCTTTTGGCTAGATAGCTCAACGTGGGAGTTTCCCAGTTTTGAAAACGCCGATGTGTTTATCCGACGCTTGGTGCACAACGAACTCATTGTAAATGATCCGCTGGTTGATGCTGTTATCCGCGAACATCCGATAGATCTATCGCGGCGCACCCTCCAACGTCGTTTTTTACAAGCAACGGGTTTGACCTACAACAAAATGTTTCAAATTGATCGGGCCCGTTATGCGACTAATTTACTGATCGATGGCCTTTCTATTCTAGATGTTGTGGAACAGGCGGGTTATGCCGATCAACCGCATCTAACCCGTGCGATCAAACGCTTTATTGGCCAAACGCCCGGTCAAATTATGAATGGTGCCCTTGATCAGCCGCTGTCGTTTTTGTTCAAGACCCCACCCTTTTAATCATCTATGCTGTAGAAGCTGATAGACATGATTAAAAGGAGATATTCCCATGCGCAAAATTAATGCCGCACTCTTCATTACGCTCGATGGTGTCGTCGAAGCGCCCGGCCCCGGTGACACCACCCTGCCGGACAAACGCGGTTGGTCAATGGCCTATAGCTCTGAAGAAGTTGGTGAAGTTATTGGGAGCAATATGGCGGCCAGTGATGCTATGCTACTCGGTCGGGTGACTTATGAAGCGTTTGCCGCTTTTTGGCCGAATGTCCCGGAAGATGATCCGTTTAGCAATTTCATGAACAATCAAACCAAATATGTGGTTTCCACGACCTTAGCTAAAGCTGAATGGAAAAATTCACACCTCATCCAAGGCGATGTTGTCGCTGAACTCACCAAAATCAAGCAGGAACCCGGTAAAGATATCAGCATTGTCGGCAGTGGCACGCTCACGCGCTCGTTGATCAAAGCAGGTCTGGTGGATGAATTGCAATTGATGTTATGTCCGGTTGTTTTAGGGGAGGGCAAGCGTCTTTTCGATAATGTCGATTACACGAAATCAATGCAAGTGCTTGAAGTTCGTGCCTTTGACTCCGGCATGACTTATTTCCGGCTCCAACCAGAAAAATAGTCTGCGCGTCAATCTCAATCCAGCGCATCAATACGAGGCTAGTCTATGATGGACTGGCCTCGTTAATTATCAAACCAAAAAACGAGACGAATATTGGCCGGTGTATTGATCTTCTCTAAACGAGCGATGGTTTGTTCCCAGAATTCAGGCACCAAGGCTTTATAGGTGTAGGTCTGGCCATCGCGCTGAGTGGTTTGAGTCCAATCAAATGCCAAAATTTCAGCGAGGGTGAACCAACTAAATGAATGACCATCCGCTTCTTGCCAGACACGCGCTAATTCCTTGACTTCCGGACTCGTATCCGAGGGTAAACCACGGGGTGCACTTATCACATGAAGTTTGGGTCGGCGTGACTTACCAGATAAGAAACTTGGGAGGCGTCCGGCTGGCTGATTACGCACATCCGCTAAAATGCTGAACAAATCATAATTCTGCTCGCTATAAAATGGCTGGCTCGTTCTTTCCCACAGCAGAAAACCATCATCATTTATTTGTTCAACG
>JBNLCD010000669.1:0-2962 GCA_050303635.1 Anaerolineae bacterium | reverse complement strand
ATCCCGATCCCCGCCAATCCATGAAGCATACCGTAAAAAGACGGGGAGTTCTTGCCAGTCGCCTTCAGGGTAGTGGATTTGCAAACTGGTGCGTAATTCATCATAAATAGCGGTTGTCACATCCATAATCACCGCTGTCATGAAATAGAGCCCGAACTCCACTTCATCTTGCACGGTCGGACGATCCGCGCGGGTGGGGGCCGTTTGCCAGAGTTCCTCAATCCGTTGCAAAATTTCCGCTTCAAGCTGACCATTTTCGCGCGGGGTGAGCGCTTGACGGTCACGCACTTGCATCAAATCCGTAATGCGACGGAGTTTCACGAGCACTTCTTGGCGTTTCGCTTCGGAGGGATGGGCGGTTAAGACCAACCGCACCGAAATTTGTGCAATCAAAGCCCGCACATCGTCGGCGGAACGACCATGTTCTTTGAGCAACGCCAGCGCCGCATCCATTGATTCGCTGAGTTTGCCATCAATTTCACGCTGACGGAGGACGCGAATCCGTTGTTGATCTTCGGCAATATTGATGAGCTGGAAATAATTACTAAATGCTTTAATCAGAATATTTTTGGCTGTGAGGTCAAGTTCATGGATATGGTTGAGTTGGTTACTATCTTCAGCAAAATTGGGATGGTCTTTGCGCCGCGCTTTTGACGTGGCGCGAATATCTTCGACCAAATCCAAGGCCCAAGCACCTTCTTGGTCTTGAATAATTTGACCCAAAAAATTACCCAACAGGTGAATATCCCCGCTGAGGCTATTATTCTTCTTATCCATATGCTTCCTTATCCTCATTCGAAATTGGCGAAAACAGATCGAGCATAACGCTTTTAACAAATTTGCGGTATGTGGAGATTATCTAAATATCCTAAGTTCGGATGAAATTTCATGTTATTAATCGCCCTGTCAGTAGAAATACATGGCCAGCAAATCCCAGCTTGCTTCAGCATGCTTGTTTTTCTCATAGCGGTATGGCTTCAGCCTGCCGTGTTTTGTGCAAAGTGAGGATTTATTGGTAGTTGTAATAATTGGCAAAACAAGCAAGGCTACGTTTAACAATTAAATGCAGGTTATAGCCCTCACCCCCTGACCCCCTCTCCCAAATGAAAAGATTAGGAGAGGGGGAACCTCGTTCCCAAAATAATACAGTCGAATGAGGCGAATGGGACCTGCACAAGTTGAGCCTCGCGCAACCAGAAATTAATTACGTTGATGCCAAGCGGCCAAGATTTCTGCTTCCTTAGCGCGTGGCAACGATCCTCGCGCTACTTGTGGACGCGCCGCCGGATCTTGCGCCACATCTTGAAGCCAGTCATAACTATCTTGAATGGTGTCCTTAAGCGATCGAAATGCTAAACCAGCCCCCACCGCTTTATCGACATTGGCGGTGTGAATGCCAATTATTTCGGCTGGAACCCATAAGGGCAACGACATCCACGGTTGGACTTCATTTTCGAGCAAGAACGCTTCATCCTCAATCCAAGTGAGTTGGGTGTCGGCCTTGGTCACATCACGCGCGACATCTAAAATTTCGGTCAAAGCCGTGCCGCGTCCGGTAGCGTGGAAGGTATCGGCTAGTTTTTGGGCCGTTAAATCGACCGTAAACTTGGCTAAATCGCGCGCATCAATGACTTGCATGGGTTGTTGCGCTTCACCCGGTGCTAGCATCTCACCACCTTCAGCCATGCGCAAAATCCAATAGGCAAAACGATGCGTGTAATCATGCGGACCGACAATTAAACCGGGGCGGACAATGGAGTAGCTATCGGGAAAATAATCGCGCACCACATTTTCGCACAACACTTTCAAGCCGCCATATGTTCCGCCCGTGATTTCCTCGACGGTTTCATCTTCTAATGTGGCGAGGGGGGCTTCTTCATCATAGTTGAGGTTATTTTCCAAATCAGCATAAACCGAAATCGTCGAGATAAAAGTGTAATGGTCGGCGACATCTTGCAGTTTTTGCGCGGAGAGTTCCACCACACGCGGGACATAACCACAGGTATCAATCACCGCATCCCATTTGCGACCATCTAAGGCCGATAAATCTTCAGTTCGGTCACCGAGCAGATGTTCCGCTTCGGGTAAAATATCGACATTCGTTTTGCCGCGATGAAATAAACTGACCTCATGCCCCTGACTTAAGGCGTATTCCGCGATTGTTCGACCGACAAAAGCCGTTCCACCAATAATCAACAACTTCATAACAGATTCCCTTATCCTAAATTACAATACACGTTCACCCAAGACTATCATTTGAGCCCGTAAGAAGTTCAATTAGATTCTTGGGATGGATATTTCTAAGATAAAATTAATGAGAAACTTGCATTAACTACAAAATAATTTAGCGATTAACAAAATGTCGTCTCTATAAATATAAGTCGGCAACGATTTCCTGTTGAAGCGCAATGTGGGTAGTATAACTTCTCAAATGGCGAGATTATTGAAAAGAGATTAATTGACAGACATGAACAAAAAAATAGAAAGTATCTTATTGATAACAATTTTAATAATCCTTTGTTTAGTTAACCTTAGTCATCCTTTTAAGCGTTTAGCTGAATCAAATTATGAACCAACTGCCACTCCACAGATTGAGCAATCAATTAATGCATCTCATCTAATCAATACATTGCTCGCAGATGGTACTTGTGAACTACCGTGTTGGTGGGGGTTTTATCTTGGCGAAGATGATATCAGTGTAAGTAGAGATAAAATAGAAAATAATCTTAATCTTTCAGATATTAGTGAAACTACAGTTTCTACAGAACCACCCTATACTGTAATTCGTATGCCTAGTCTTCAAACAAATCCTAGTTTCTCCAATTGGGATATTGAAGGAGATGTTAATCTATTTCTTATCTTCGATCCACAAACTGATATTTTATCTAAAATTACACTTCACATTTATGAGCCTGCAGGTAGCTATATTAACTGGCATATGTATTCTCCATCACAAATATTA
>JBNLCD010000668.1:0-2968 GCA_050303635.1 Anaerolineae bacterium | reverse complement strand
GTCTACATCACTAAAGGTCCAATAACGGTTTGCTAAGAAGTTCCAGAAGACAACGAGGCCGGTCGCCAAAATTTTGGCAGGTAAATAGCCACTGGTCGGACTATGCAATAATTCACCCAATGGATGTTCTAACCACAACACAATTGCGTTATTGAGCGTGACGCCAACTATACTCACGCCAAAAAACTGCATGAGTTGAAGCCATACTCTTTTTTGGCGGGCATCGGCATAGGTCCAAGCCCGATTCCATGTGAAGTTATTGATAACGCCAGTGGAAAAGGCGAGTGAATTCGCTAATAAAGTGGTCAGACCAAAAACTTCTTTTAAAACAATCAAAACACCAAAATCCAAGAAGGTACCCGTTAAGCCGACAAGGGCAAACTTCAGAAAACGAAGCATTTCTTGAGAATTGATCATGGGACGGTGTAAGGTGTTTTGCATGAGATTGTCTCCGTAAACCGCGAAACTATTAATTACAGAGTAGCGCAGAGATATTCAGAAAATATTTAGATCGCGTTAAGCAATCTAAAATGAAAAAAGGTGAACCATGTGGCTCACCTTGGAATTTATCTTATTTTAAGAACGTGCGATGTTTGGTTAGTTCAGGAAGTCCTTGATTTGTTGGGCCGCTTCAGCGCGGGCTACCATGACTTCAGTTCCATCTTGGAGCCGTTTGAGCTTAACTTGGCCATTGGCCACTTCATCGGGACCTAAAACCGCAATAACGGGAATACCTTTACCATCCGCATAACCGATTTGCTTCCCCAGATTTTTGCGAGAATCCAGATAAGATTCCGCGTTGATGCCTGCGTCGCGGAGTTCCATTGCTAATTTCAAGGTTTCACTTTGGGTTTCATCATTGAAGACTGTCACAAGAGTTTGGACAACAGTGCCTTGTGTGACCCAATCGGGGTATAAATCGAGCATCGTCATCAAGTCGATAATGCGTTCAATCCCCAAACTAATACCTGTAGTTGGTAAGGATTGACCACGGAACCGCCCAATTAGTTCATCATAACGCCCACCACCTTGCACACTGCCCAAATTATCTGGCTTGGTGATGACTGTTTCAAAAATTGGGCCCGTATAATAACCCAAACCCCGTACCATGGTAAAATCTAGTGCAGTATTGCTGGTTGGCACATTTAAAGCCTCCGCATAGCGCGTAAGTTCTTCAAGTTCAGCAAGCCCTTCTTGGGCAATTTCGATATCATCTAATTCTTCGCGTAATTTACCCAATCCCGCCAACCGATGATCTGTATCACCGGAGCCGTCGAAGCTCAAGATACTCATCATTCGTTCGATGACATCCTCGGCCATCCCATTTTTGCGGAGATCTTCGGCTACACCATCCAACCCAATTTTATCTGTTTTGTCTATAGCACGATACAAGGCGGGTACTTCGTTTTCGGGGACACCTGCATAGATACCAATCCCAGTTAACAATTTACGATTGTTGTATTTGATCGTGAAATCGTTGAAGCCGAGTTTGGCCAAGGCTGTATAGATGAGGCTCATCATTTCCGCATCCGCCGACATCCCACGTACCCCAACAATATCTGCATCACACTGAAAGAATTCGCGATAACGGCCTTTTTGGGGACGTTCACCGCGCCACACCGGGGCAATATGATAGCGCCGGAAAGGCATAGATAGATCGTTTTCATTAGCCGCAAAATAGCGACTAAGGGGTACGGTTAAATCGTAACGCATGGCATATTCATCACCGCCGCCGCCATGTTGCGCAAAGAAAATCAGCTTTTCAGCATCTTCCCCATAATTACTACTCATTAGGGTATCTCGCATTTCGAGAATAGGCGTATCAATTGGTTCAAAGCCAAAACTTTCAAATACACTTCGTACCACACCGAAAACATATTGACGTTTTAGCATATCAAGGGGAAGTGTATCACGCATTCCTTTAGGGGTTCGGGCTTTCATTTTAGCCATGCTAAATTTTCCTTCAAATCTTTCAAGTTAAATTGGGCAAATCAGTCAATAAAGGATATTATGACAAGGTAGGGCTAGGGGTCAAGGGCTATACAACGGTATTTTAGCCGAATCCCAACGAAATATACACGTTTTTATTAGCGATACGATGAAATTACCCCATATACTGGGGGTATATTTTTGATGTGAGTCGTCGCATAGTTAATGTGATCATTTTATAGAAAAGGGGCATTTCCCCATGACACAGATGGTTTTGAAAAGAGATAAACCCAAAATCGTAGATTTTGGACACAATCAAGCAGTATTATGGGAAATTGATCATAATATTCCACCCAATGAAGCCTTGGTTGGAATTGGTGCGCCGGCCTATACTGCTTCTATCGCTATGCACAGCGGCGCAGGCGGCATGACCGATGAATATCTAGCGAAGATGCAAGTTCTCTTTGATGATGGTCTGGCACGTTTTGCCCAAGATGAAAATATCTTGATTCTGGATGGCGCAACCGAAGCTGGAGCCATGATCACCATTGGTAAAGCACGCGATAAAATCGATGGAACATTTCCACTAATCGGCGTGACCGTTAGTGAACATATTGCTTATCCCGGTGGCCCGCATGCCGACAATGACCACTTTCCCCTCGAAGAAAACCATTCCCATTTTCTGATTGTCAAAGCCGATGAATTTGGAGCCGAATCCGAATTGCTGATTAGTTTAATTGGCGTTTGTTAGTTATAATGATTTGAATATAGCTGGTTCAAGAAAGCAAGTAATGGAAATAACTTGATTAGAGCTAAAACTTGAAAGTAAGGACCCACTCTTAGCGCGAGTTTGGCATAATATAGAGCTTATCCTAATTCAGCCTTGCATGCTAGAGTCAACTATTTATGGCCATGTTGATGGGTTAGTCTTGCTGAGCTTTAGTTACTCAGGCTTTGCTTGTGGATTTAAATTATGTGCAGAGATGCCAGAGTATTGTGACTGTTGTGGCAATTGTGTGTGGCTCAATGGCAAGCCCGA
>JBNLCD010000667.1:0-2972 GCA_050303635.1 Anaerolineae bacterium | reverse complement strand
CGGATTGGTTTGTTTAATTCGCCTAGCATCAAAACCTTCACCACAACCCGCATTGAGTACAGTTTGGACATCCGGTGGCATAAAAGCGTCAACCGTTTCAAAATAGCGGTCAATTGCTAAGCGCCGCAAAGGGTTTTTGGATGTATGTTTTCGTTCATTCTCACTAAGCGTTGTTGTCACGATGCTTTCCTATAGTATGCATTGATTAACAGGCACTAAATATAATGGGATTTTGCTTTGAAACCAAGTGCGATGTCCACGCAAATAAAGTTTTATGTGAAAAGAAATCTTAATGTATAGACGAGATGCTCACTATGGCTAGGAATGTATGACATTAAGGGTGAATTTATTTTCTACTGTTTAATATATCTTACATAAATTGCATTTATGAGAGATTTTTGATTATAATTAAAATAGTTCCTTCAGATCATAAAATTAAGTTTTGCACCATCCAACTTATTAGGATTAATTTCACATGGAATTAATGTGGTGGCATTTATTGTTCCTAATTCCAAATTTTATATTTATTGTTTTGTTGTGGTTTGCATGGGCACGCCGAAGAGGAAAAATAGGGTTATTATTAGTCGTTTTTTGTGCAACAGCGTTGCCGTGGACGATTAGCTCTTTTATTAGTCTTCTTTCCCAAGACATCTACACCAAAATATTTGTCTTGCAAATCGGTCATGCCTCAATTAGCTACGCCGTCGTGTTTTGGGGAATCATTGTTTTTGAATATTTAGGTTGGCGCCGCTTTACCCAGACTCATTTTATTATCCTCTTCAGCATCATTCCCACATTAGGAATTTTTCTCGCCCTGACATATCCTTATCACAATCTATACTGGTACGATTTTGATGTTAATCAGTTTGATATTTTAGAATTCAAACGAGGCCCCCTCTTACTGTTCAGAAATTTCTATATCTATATATACCTTGGCACTATTGTGAGCTTAGCATTTGGTCGGTTATTGCAGACCAGTCAATATTTTCGTGTTCAGGTATTTTTGTTGATGATTGCGCCTATTCCGGCTATTTTCAGTAATATCGCGTATGTTGTTGGACTAACGAATGGTATTGACATCAGTACATTTGGCTTAGGCGCGACCGCATTATTATTGAGTATTGGAGCGCTGGGATATGATATGTTGACGACAATCCCCTTGGCGCGCAACGATGTTATGTCGAGAATCCCGATTGGGATGCTAACTCTCGATTCCCAACATCATATTATCGATGTAAATACGATGGGTGCTACTGTGTTAGGGCATCCCAAAAATGCCCTGATGCGGCAAAATATTTTTGATTTTCTTAGTGAACCACTCACCACTGTCTTTTCCATCATAAAATCACCGAGCATCGAAGAAAAATTTTATGAGGAAATTGCATATCGCGAAGCAACTTATAATATGCGTATCACACCGTTGCTTGACCATCTATCCGAAAAGATGGGCTATGTCATTATCATTGTAGATATCACAGAGCAGAAAAAATCTGAAAAGATTCTGGCTGAAAAGGAAAAAGCCACTCGTGAATTTCAAGAATATCTGCATTTACTGCATCAGATTCGAGCAGATTTAGCAAATTATAAGACTCTGGATGAGATTTATTATCAAGCCATTTATATCGGTCTCCATCAACTCGACTTTAATCGAATGGGTCTACGGATTATCGATGCGGAAAACGATATTGTTGTGGGAACTTATGGAACGGATGCTAATGGGCAAATTATCGATGAGCATGGATTTAATATGTCTATCAGTGATTATGATTGGATGCAAAACGCGCTATCGTCGGACATTCATACTTTAATCCTAGAGGATGTGCCACTCCATGATGGTGATGACTATATTAAAGATGGCTGGAGCGCCAAGGCACTTTTATGGCATGGCAATGATGCCATCGGCTATATCAGTATTGATAATATGATCACCAGCTATGAGCCGCGTCCATATAAAATGCAACTTTTATCAGTCTATGGCACGATTTTGGGACAAACTATCGCCCGTAAGCGTGCCGAAATTGAACAACAAACGCTCATCAATGAATTAGAAGCCTTTGCGCATACGGTTGCCCATGACTTGAAAAATCCACTGAGTGTAATTAATAGTTTGTCGGCTCTCACAATGCACGAAAATCCTGAATTGCCTGATAAAATTCAGGATTTTACCAACTCCACTTATGAAATTAGCCAGAAAATGTTTGGCATTATTGATGAACTGTTAATCTTGGCTGAAATTCGACATCGTCATGAAATTCCGGTCACACAACTTTATATGGACAGTATTCTTCGCGAAGTTCAGATTCGTCTGAGTCCAATGATTGAGGAAACTCAGGCGCAGATTCATCTGCCAGAAAATTGGGAAATCGCCCTTGGTTATGCGCCTTGGATTGAGCAGGTTTGGGTGAATTATTTGAGTAATGCCCTTAAATATGGCGGGACACCACCCAAAATTGAATTGGGCGTTGATCGTCTGACGACGGGTTACATCAAGTTCTGGATAAAAGATCATGGGGCAGGTATGTCTAAAGATCAATCAGCCAATTTATTTAATACATTCACGCAGGTTGGTAATCATCGAGCCACCGGCCATGGGCTGGGCTTGTCCATTGTGAAGCGTATCATTGAAAAACTGGATGGTGAAGTTGGTGTAGAAAGCCAACCACATAAAGGCGCTATATTTTATTTTACGCTACCAGCGGCTGATATAAAGGATGGCGCGCATTAAAACACCTCGAAAGTTTAAATATTTCGATGCGAATAATCTGCCGATACGGTAAAACCTAATTTTTCCAAATAGTTCGCATGAATTTTGCTACGGGTTGGGGTTGAGAATGACTTGATATGCCGATCCTCAAAAATATCCCTATTATCTTGGAAAATAAATTGCCCCGTCTTAAAATCACGATAGCCCGGTACAACATAATCTAGGTCAATTTCTAAATTATCGTTCTGTTGGGGATGGGCAATGAATA
>JBNLCD010000666.1:0-2978 GCA_050303635.1 Anaerolineae bacterium | reverse complement strand
GTTGGCACGACCAACTCTCAGAGATGGTGGACGGACCACAACCTTCGATTGACCCAAGCGTTCCATAAACCGATGGATATTCACGACGCCATTATTGGTGTTTTGAATCACTTTTTCAGCCAAACTCCATTGCAATTTCAAGAAATCTGGCAAACTGTCAACGGGTGGGTTAATGGCAATCAAAATGACGCGCCGCGGTTGAACTTTTTCAAGGGCCTCGCGCAATTGCTTGTCGTTGGGCGGTGAGGTGACAATAACGAGGGTGTCATTGACAGATAAATCCGTTAACGGTGAACCCAAGTTTTGCCGGGTGGGGAAGCCTTCTGCCCAAATCATCGCTTGCGGATATTCAGCAAAAATATCCATCAAGACATTTTCGAAATCTTCACGATTGGTCCGTTGATCAATCACATCAATCGTTTGGACGGCATCTTCAGCTTGGGCGCTAATTTGAATCCAGTCTACCAATTCAAGTTGAACTTGGCGTTCACCTTGGAAGGTGTTCACACTGACCGTAAAAGCTAAATCAATGCGGCCATTGGGTGGGTCAATATCTTCGCTATTCCACCACAATACACGTTGGCGTGTCCCATCGTTATTTTCAATAATCATGCGGCGATGTTGTTCATTACGTCCCAATTTAGCAATACTGCGTACTTCAACATCCCGAGCCATAAACACAGGCCGCGTATTTCCGGCCCCAAACGGAGCCAACCGTTCTAAATCGAGGGCAAAATCAAGCGTCAGGCTTTCCAGCGACAGAACACCTTCAATGGGGAGCGCCGATGGTTCACCTGTTGAGTGTACATCTTCAAATGCTTGGGATAAACGACGCCGTAATTTGGGCAGATGCTCGCCACCAATGCTTAGACCACCTGCGCCCGGATGACCACCATAATTCAGTAAAATTTCATCTAATTCTTGCAGGGCTTCACCCACAGGATAACCTGTCACACTCCGCACAGACCCCCGCGCTAAACCATCTTCACCTTCAACCAATAGCGCGACTGGTTTTTGGTAAGTTTCGGCCAGTTGCGCGGCGACAATGCCCACAATCCCGCTATGCCAATGCGGATGCGAGAGCACGAGCGCTTCCCATTCTAATAAGGAGGGGTCCTGTCGCACCATTTCTTGGACAGCTTCCAGTGTCGATTGCGTCATCATGCGGCGTTTTTGATTCAAGCTATCGGCCATTGCCGCTAATTCTTGGGCACGTACATTATCTGTAGTTGTCAGCAATTCCACGGCCAGTTCAGCGCTGGCGAGACGGCCAAATGCGTTGAGAGCTGGCGCAATCTTAAAGGCCACATCATCCGAGGTAATATTTGCCAGATCAATTTCAAGCTGATTTGCCAACGCCCGGAGGCCAACGCGAGATGTATCTTGCAAAACACGCATACCCCGTTGAATGAGATACCGCGTGTCATAAACTTGTTCCACAACATCGGCAATTAAGCCAATTGCCGCCAAATCTAAATATTTTTCGGCTTCACTTTTACGACCCTTAGCATGATAAACGGCTTCTAGAAGCAAATAACTCACACCTGCTCCGGACAAAGTCGCGAGCGGGTGGTTGTCATCGCGCAACATCTGCGGATTAATCAAGGCTTCGGCACGCGGTAGGGGCGGGATAATTTCGTGATGATCTGCAATAATGACCGGAATACCCAGTTCATTGGCATAATCAACGGCGTCGACATCACTGGAACCCGTGTCGCAAACAAGTAATAAATCGGGTTCATGTTCTTCCAGTAATTCACTAAGACTAATTAAATGCAGGCCATGCGATTCTTTTAAACGATCTGGAATATAATGAACCACGGCAAAACCCAAATCATCCAGCGCTTCAATCAACATGGCGGTCGAGGTTTGGCCATCAGCATCAAAATCACCCCAAACCAAAACTTTTTCACTCACGTCAAAGCGATGTAACAGACGAATAGCCCGATCAACATTCGGCAACTCATTTGGCAGGGTTGGATGATAACGCTCTGGCATTAAATAGGCCGCCGCGCTCATCTCGTCTTTAAAACCACGCGTATATAAAATTGCTTGAAGTTCGAGAGGCAACGGACCACCGGGGAGTGTCCAATCTGGCAACCGGAGGTTATCTAAATCGCAAGCGGCTGTGTAACGCCATGCGCGGTGGTTCATCAATCGCATAAGATTCCCTATAAATTGATAATTTTCGTTAAGTATAATCTAGCAACATTATGTTTAGATTATACGAAGGGATAGGGGATGGCGAAAGTTTGGATAATTAAAAATCTTCAGCTATTACAGCATCCTAACAAAAAAGCCTAGCAGTTGCGACTACTAGGCTTTTCGAAAGGGGATGGGGAGGAGATAGCTTATTTAGAGGGCGAGTTCCGCTTGGTTAGCACCGGATGTTGATACGTCGCGATCAGGGCTAACAGGGCCGCCAGCGAGATTATGCCGGGGGCCAGTAATGGATTACCGCCCGAGAGTGCATTCCGAAAAATCTCTTGGGATGTTGCGTTGGGTCGGATTTCCGCTTCAAAAGCCCGATTGCTGACAAAATGTTCGTACACGCCATACATGCCAGCCGGACCCATGATCAACATGACCAAACGCAGAGTATATAGGCTCCATTTATTGGTGCGTAGATAGGCCCATGCCACACTCAATGCACCCAGTCCACTCAAGTAAATTGGAATTTTTTGGAGCCGATTTTCGTTATGCTCGTTGAGATATAGCTCTATTAAGGTGCCGATGAAAATTAGTAAAACGGTGATTAGCAAGACCCGACGTATTCGGCTCTCGACAACTTCCGCTGACATTACTCGCTCACCAGATAGAACGGTGCGATCGCTAAATCTTCAGCCGAGACGTATTGCGCCAGTTCAGCTAAGAAAGCCGCGTTATCATCATAGGGACGTGCATCCATCAAGGATGAGGCCACACTATCATCAACACCGGGTAATTGCTTGAGTGTTTCGGCATCCGCGTCATTGACA
>JBNLCD010000665.1:0-3001 GCA_050303635.1 Anaerolineae bacterium | reverse complement strand
TTTCTCCCCGACGGGCAACATTATGGCATGGATTGGCTGTTTTGGCAAAACGGTCCAACAAAAAAATCGGGCGACCACATAAATGACCACCCGACTCCTAATTTCTACTAGGCTTTATTTTTGCCAGACTTTGCGCAATCTAGCGCGGTGGATACCCTGTATCGGGCAAGCCATTCACGCCACCAACACTTGCGGTTGTGCTCACGGTTTGACCGCCGCCGTTGAGCGTCGCCGTGTTGCTGAATTGACCACTCACGGGTGAACTCAAAACGGTAGTTGTGACGGTCATCGTTACAGATTGACCAGCATCGAGGGTGCCGATATTGACGGTCACGGTTTGACCGCTAATCGATACGGTACCTTGCGTTGTCGTAGCATCGTCGATTTGCAATTCAGCGATAAACGTATCACTGACGACGACATCGCTTGCGCCAATTGCACCGTTATTTGTCGCCGTAATCGTCCATGTAATCGTTTCGCCGGGTAAACCCAGTTCACCGGAGCCTAATTCGCCAATCTTGCTCAACGCGGGATCAAATACACTAACTTGCGGGGGTGGCACATCGGTAATCGTGGCTGTGAAACTAACTTGGGTGCCAAGCGTGGCAAAGCCATTGGTGCCGATAATTTGTAAATCGACCGTTTCATCGGGTTCAACAAGTGCATCGGTGAGCAACGTCAAAGTGACGCTCACTGTACTCGGACAAGTCCCACTTGAGCAATCAACATCGACAACGGTTGGCGTGAAACTAAAATCACTGCCATTGGTCGCGGTGCTAGTCGCCATATCCATAATCGAAACTTGCGCAACCGCCCCAAAATCTGCCGCACCACTGACCGTCAAATCAATGGTGACGGTCCCGTCCGTTTCATTATAAGTTGCGCCGGCACTGGCAAATTCAACGGTGGGATACGTCGGGTTGATAGTGACAAGTCCGGTTGCACCAAGTTCATAGGCACCAATATCACGTATACCTTGAGCCGGAACACCCCGTTGATCGGTGGCAGTCCCGCCGACACTTGCATTCAACGCTGGATTAAATGGATTAGTGACTGGATCAATAGGAATTAAGGCATGGGTTTGGGTAGGGCCGCCGTTATCAGCTAGCGTGGCATTGTACCATCCGTTAGGTATGATAAGATTAAAATTAGCGGCGGGACAACCATCTGAACCCGGATTATCCGAGAGATTATTGGCGCCACCCACTATAAGGGAACCAAAACCACAATTATTTACCCCACCTCCAAACAATTGATTGTCCGCAATAATGGTGTTATTAATGGTGATAGTACCCGAAGTTGCGCCGATTCCGCCCTGACCAAGTCCCACAGAATTGCCAGAGATGGTACTATTTTGAATGGTAATTGTGCTTGATATGCCAAGAATCCCACCCCCTGCGCCACTCGCGATAATACCCGCAACATTGCCTGAAATGGTACTGTTGGTCACTGTGAGGGTGCTGTTATCGACACGCATTCCGCCACCGGAGGACACCGATGTGTTATTGGAAACAGTTGTGTTGGTCAGGTTAACCGTACTGCTATTCACACCTCGGATTCCGCCACCAGCGCCGGTCACACCCGAATTGCCAGATAACGTGCTATTGATCAAATTAACGGTGCCGCCGTCAACATATATTCCGCCACCTTGGTTATCTGCCACGCCGCCACTAAGGGTGACATGGGTTAGGGTCAGATTACCGGTACTTGCCACATGGAAAATACGGAAATTAGGTGCCGCGCCAGCCCGACTAAGCGTATAACCGTGGCCTTCAATGCGAATCTCACTCGTGATGGAGGGTAAACCATTCGAACCATCGGTCGGGTTGTTCACTGCTGTCAGGCTGATGTCCGCCGTCAAGAAGATCGTGTCTGTTTCAGCATTAGCGTTGGCTGAATTGATAGCGTTAATGAGGGTTGTCGCATCGCTGGCCGCGAAGCTCGCCGCTTCGGTAGGTGGCGTTGGAGCCAGAAGCAAAAGCGCTACCATAGCAATAAAGAAGGCACCCATTAATTTTCTGAAAAGCATGAAGTCATACTCCCGATTATGCTGGCTCACACCCCAGACAGGGTACAAGGCAAAAATATAAAATAGCAATCACGTGGCTAAATGCCATTAACACCACTGTTTGGTATATTTGTTGGGATGACAAGTGGAGTCGGGATGTCATGCTACGATGCAATTTGGCAACAGACGAGTTCGTGCCAAATATCTAGGCGAAATGATGTGTCAATCCAATTGTTTCGTTAGATTGAGCGGAGGCAGGGCTGGGCTCAAATCTGCGAAGCATCAAATATATTTTTACAAATTTAGTTTATATAAGACATTCTGTCAAAAAATAAGACGTATAAATTTAGGAATTAGAAATAGTTGCTGAAGTCGAATTTGTTAGAATGATGAGTATCTCACTACATCTAAGGATGTTTCGATGGACAATCTTGATCAACAATTGATAGCGGATCTTCATGCTTTAGGGATTCGCAAAGATGGTGTTTTGTTGGTGCATAGTTCGTTGCGTTCCCTCGGCAAAATCGAAAATGGGGCCGAGCGAGTCATGCAAGCTTTGCTGACTGTCCTTGGCGACGAGGGAACATTGTTGATGCCCGCGTTATCATTTGCCACAGTTTATCCTGAACAGCCTTATTTCAATGTATCGACCAGTCCCGCCTGTGTGGGCGCCCTGACCGAATATTTTCGCACGCGCGCAGGTACCGTGCGCAGTTTGCATCCCACGCATTCGGTTAGTGCTGTCGGCAAATATGACCAAGAAATCATTCGCAATCATGAACTGGACCGGACGCCGTGCGGCTCCAACTCACCCTTTCATAAATTGCCGCACTATCAGGGTCAGATTTTGTTTTTGGGGTGCGGGATGCGGCCAAATACGTCGATGCATGGTGTTGAAGAACTCAGCGAACCACCTTATTTATACGGGGATGTGACCGAATATGAAATGATAGATGGGGAGGGTAATATCTTAAAAATGCCGATGCGTAATCA
>JBNLCD010000664.1:0-3003 GCA_050303635.1 Anaerolineae bacterium | reverse complement strand
AATTTGGAAAAATACGTTGAATAAAGTGCTCTATAGAATTTCGCATCAGGCAAATAATCCTAAAATAAAAAAATCTCCCTCAAGATTTTCTAACTATAACAATGACCATAAAAAAACGCCGACATTTCTGTCGACGTTGGTTATCACGTTTGAATAGTCTGAATTTACACTGATTCAGTCTCAACGTTAAATTGGGTCCGATGCAACTGCGCATATAAACCATCAAGCGCCAGTAATTCTTCATGGGTGCCGCGTTCCGCAATTTGCCCCCGATCCATCACCAAAATCTGGTCCGCCGCTTGAATCGTACTCAACCGGTGTGCAATCACAAAGCTTGTACGCCCTTCGGTGATCCGTTCCATCGCATCTTGAATCAACCGCTCAGAGCGACTATCCAAATGACTGGTTGCCTCATCCAGAATTAAAATTTGTGGCGCTTTTAAAATCACCCGTGCAATAGCCAAACGTTGTTTTTCACCCCCACTTAAGCGATAACCACGCGCACCCACAACTGTTTCATATCCATTCGGCAATTCACTGATAAACTCATGAATATTCGCCGCACGACAGGCTTTTTCAATCTCTTCTTGGGTCGCATCCGGCTTCGCATACCGCAAATTCATGGCAATCGTGTCATGAAATAAATAGGTATCCTGCGTCACCGTGCCAATATGTTGCGCCAAAGAATCCATCTGGATATCCCGTAAATCATGGCCATCTAACTTGATAGAACCCATCCTTGGATCATAGAGTCGCAACAGCAAATAGGTCAGCGTGGTCTTCCCCGCGCCACTGGGCCCCACAAGCGCCATCAATTCGCCCGGCTTAGCCTCGAACGAAATAGCGCTTAATGCTTCACTCCGTGCTTGACTGAGTGGATTATCACCATTCAGTGGTTTGCCTGCTAAGCCCGTCGGTGTTTTACCGCGTCGTTGCACCGGACTAAGCAAGCTATTTTCATCGGCCACATAACTAAATGAGACATTTTCAACCTGAACTTGGCCCGCCACATCTTTCAATTCAAGCGCATCTGGCTTATCATCAATTTCAGCAGGCAAATCAATCACTTCAAACACGCGTTCAAAGCTCACGAGCGAGGTTGCCAAAGAAGGTGGCAAATTTGACATGCTCTTGAGCGTGCCATAAAACTGTGAGAGATAGGCGGAGAAAGCAATAATCGTCCCGATGGTGAATACACCTCGTAACACCAGATAGCCGCCAATCCAATAGACTCCGGCAATGCCGAAAGCCCCCAGTAAACTCGACAACAAGCCGAATTTCTGATTGATCATCGATTTTTCGATGTGAATATCTCGTACATTTTCGGCATGTTCCGTGAAGCGTGCCACTTCAGCGCGGCGTTGTCCGAAGAGTTTGACCAAGAACACCCCGCCAATATTCAACGTTTCATGCATTAACGTATTCATCGCCGCATCGTTATTGGCTTTTTCACGGGCTAAACGGTCCATAATATCACTCGCCCGTTTGGACAGTGGAATATAAATGGGCAACAACAAAATACCAAATGCCAGTAAGCGCCATTCCAAAACCGCCATCATAATCAGCAAAGCAATCAGGCGGATGGTTAACGTGACACTATTCACGACCGTTTGACTAATCGCGCGTTGCGCATCCCGCACATCGTTATTCAAACGGCTCATCAATTCACCGGTTTTGTTGTGGGTGAAGAACCGCACCGACATATTTTGCAGATGGGTGTATAAATCACGGCGTAAATCAAAAACCACGCCTTGACTAACCGTGGCATTCAGACGCGTTTTCCAGAGACCAATTAGGCCGTTGGCAAGTGGCACAATCACCAAGGCGGCGGCCATCATATTGAGACGCCGTAAATCATCCCCCGGCAAGGTAGTATCAATCAAATCACGGAAAATGAGCGGCTGGACAAGCCCCAGTACCGTTGTAATCAAAATGGTGAACAACAACCAGATAATCTGAGTCCGATACGGGCGGGCATAAACCAAGACCCGGCGGATTGCTTGCCATGATAAAGTCGGCGTTTCCCCATCGCGATGCTTAAAGACGTTAAGCAAAAAAACTTCCTCTCATTTACTGAACAGAGTCAATCTATTCTACGCAAATAAGAGGAAGTACGGGTGCAAATTAAAGCTGATTTTAATGGACTTCTAGCAATTCTAGACACTGACCGTAAAGTCGGATGGCACCGCATGGACCATCCACACATTCGGCTCGATATAAGTGCCGGTATTTTTTTCGCAATCAATCTTAAGCGGAACCAGCGCCCCTTCAACAATGTAATCGCCTGTTTCAGGGAATTTCATTTTTGTCCACGTTGCCCAATCGCTGATGGGCCACACCAGTTCCATTGAGCGCGGCACAATCTTCATAAATGTGCCGCCAATACGTTCATGCGTACGCAACCACGGGTCAAAAAATAGTCCAGCGGGTGTACGCCATTTCACATAGTTTTCAATCGGAGTAAGGGGATAACGGGTTTTGAGGTTCGGCCGAACGGGGGCAATCAAGTGTTTCAATCCATGGGCAACGGCCCGGGATTTCATGCCTTCGATAATCTTACGGCTCAAGCCTTTGCCCGTAAAATCTTCATGAACGGTAGCCACCAAAGCACTGACAGCAGTTGGTTTTTCACCTGCCTTGTGATTGGTCACACCGCGTCGCAAAGCGTCATCCCAACCATCCGGTAAATCATCCGGCGTACCATCCCACACCAGCGGAATACAAATCCCCTCCGCAACTTTCTGCCCAGATGAAGTCACCCAACACGTTTGATAATCTTGAAAATGTTCAAATAGATAGGGGTAGAGTTCATCCGCCACGGGGTCATGATACATAAAATCTGGCCACATCCCAAGAAAGCCGTCATAGACTTCCCCCAGATCAGGGCGTTCTGCATAATTGTGGAGCGTATATTTCGCAGTCATCACCTAGCTCCTGTTTATATGGCAGGCTTTTGTAGAGGCGAGACGTGCCTCGCCTGTTTTTCCAGATAACGTGAAATTA
>JBNLCD010000663.1:0-3006 GCA_050303635.1 Anaerolineae bacterium | reverse complement strand
TATATTCGCTTAAATCAGGTTTGAGCTTGAGGCGTTGCGTAAACATAATATTTAATCCTTCTGCTTACCTCGTTATTTTTAGGCTTGGCTATGAGTAGTCTGTGAAATAGTTTTTGACTGATATTTAGAGGACAAGATATATCCTGTCCCTACGAAGCCTCATTTTCAGGAGATCTCCGTGGGGGCAACATAGATACTGTCTGTGTTCTTATGAAAAATATTTATATGGACTATCTACGCGTACTGGCCTAGTTGAATAATCATGATTTCCAACTAGGCCAGCAGGTTTAAGGTTTAGTTATCCGCATCGAAGATAGCTTGTAAATCTTCTTCTAGTTTATCTAACTCGGCATCGATATCCGCATCGGGATCATTATCAACTTCACTAACGTAAACGCCATAACGATCAGTTGATTCAAGGAATGCAGGCATGTAATCTTCATGATTGGGGCTGTCAGGATAAGCTAAGCTAGCTACCCAAATATCCCAATTCTTGTTTTCCCAGTCAGCATCTGGGTAAGCTTCGCTTTGATTGGTAATCAAAGTGTTAAAATAGTCGCCTTGCAAACTAATACGAGCCGGGAAAGCACCATAAAGTGAAATCAAATCAGGGGCGCGTTCACCTAAGAGGTAGGTCAAAACAGTAAAGGCTTCTTGGGGATGCTCGGTAGATTTCATAATGCCAAAGGTATCTGCATGGAGCTTAGCAGTGGTAACACCGTTGTAAGAAGGAACCGGAGCTAAGTCCCAGTCGTCACCTAAATCAGCTGTACCCCAACCGACGAACCAAGAGTGAATGGTGACCATGGCCATGTTGCCACTGCCAAACCAGTTACCACCCGGACCGCCTAAGAGTTCGCTATTACCATAAATTGCGTTTGGATAGAAGTAGTCTTCCCACATGGCTTGGTGATACCAATTTTCAGCTTCGCGCCAGTTATCAGGAATATGTGCATTGCCGTTTTCATCAACAACATTACCAGCTCCAAAGAGCGTATCGCGGCCACGGAAATCGGTGAATTGGGTGCCATAACCGAATTGGATAATGCTATCGGGATCAAAGCCATCGCTACCAGCATAATTGCCGTTTTCATCAACAGTCATGAACATGGCGACTTCGCGCAATGTTTCAATATTCCATTCATGTTCTTCGCCAGCGAAATCAACGTATGGTTCACCATAAGCGCTTGGGGGATAGGGGATACCAGCTTCATCGAAGAGACGCGTATTGTACCAAAGGACCGAAGGATATACTGCAAAGGGGATACCCAGTTGGCCTTCGCCTTCAACGATGTAGGATTCAACAACAGCGGGATCGAAGTCACTTAAATCATAATTGTTAGCTTCAATTAATGGTGCTAAGTCAAGCCAAGCACCTTGGAAAGATGCACGACCGCGTGTACCCATCGGACCCACGATGTCGGGTGCGTTGCCTGCGGCAATTTGCGTGCTCAAAACATCATAAGCTTGGTCGTTATCAACAACTTCCAAAACCAATTCGATTTCATCTTGAGAAGCATTGAAATCTGCCACGATTTGTTCTTGTACAGGAATCACAGGAGCGTCTGTACCAGCGCCCAGGCCGACAAACCAACGGATGGTTACTTTATCTTGGGCTTTTGCAACGGGGGCGGGTGCGGTGTTGCCTGATGAGGGCAACAATGCTACAGCCAATAATGCTACAACGATAATCAACGTAATCTTACGCATGATTTTTTTTGTTCCTCCAGTTAACTAATTATTAGGTGGTGAGCACTTGAGAGCGCTCTCAAAATTAGGTAAAAATTTTTAGATTTTAAGTTTCTTCGATAGTCCCTCCTTGGCAACTACTGAATGTGTTATTTTCAATTTTGACTTGAGAGCGCTCTCAAGATGGGACAAAAAAACGAGTTAGATGTCTATAACGATGTTTTCAGCAGTGTAATCATCTAACTTACCCATCTGGGCGGCTCCACAACTGGAACGAATAATCAATTGATTGGGTAACACAATATGCTGGGGTTCGGCCAGCTTCTTGTTGATCTCATCTTTAAGCACCTCGACGGCTATCTGACCACTTTGACCAATGGGCTGATGAATGGTCGTTAAGGGTGGCTCACTTTGAGTCGCGGGTGGCAAATCATCATAACTGATAATTGCGATATCATCCGGGACCTTGATACCGGCATCGCGCAAGACCATCATAGCCCCCATCGCCATTGAGTCTGAACAAGCAAAAATAGCTTCGGGTTGATGCGGGAGCAATTGCTTCATGGCTTCGACGCCGCTTTTCATTGAAAAATTCCCGAACGTAACAAGATTCTCATCAATGGGGATATCGTATTTATTCAGGACATCGATATAGCCATTGTAGCGGTCATCACCAGCGGTATTTTGGGCACTGCCGATTAAGCCAATGCGCCGATATCCCAAAGAGACAATATATTCCATGGCCATGTGCGCGCCTTCGACATTATCCGTGTCCACAAAGTGACATTTTTCAGGAGTTGTATCAGGGCGACCAATAACGACAAATGGCATGTTGCGTTTGATGAGACGCGGAATAATTGAATCTTCCTTGCGGTCCGCCGTAATGATTAAGCCATCCAGCAAGCCAGTGCTTAAGATGCTTTTCATTGTATAGTCTTCTTCTTCACGTGAATGAAAGAGGAAGAGCGATAATGTTAATCTGCTTTGATTAGCCGCTTGAGAGATACCCTGTAGAAGGCGGGGAAAATAGGGGTCGGTGAAAACTGCATAAGCTTGGCTTGGAATAACTAACCCAATAATATTTGATCGGTCTGAAGCTAATGAGCGAGCTATCATATGAGGCTGATAGCCAGTTTCCTCAATAACTTTTTGAACCCGTTCCCGAATTTCGGGACTGATATGGGGGTAATTATTAATCACCCGCGAAACCGTGGCCCGCGAGACACCAGCTAATTTTCCTATTTCCTCTAAAGTTAAATTTTTCAATTTAAACGCCTTTGAGAGCGCTCTCAATAAGTTTGATTTAAAGAATACCTC
>JBNLCD010000662.1:0-3011 GCA_050303635.1 Anaerolineae bacterium | reverse complement strand
CAAACATAATGTAATGAAGCGACATTGAAACATAATCCTAAAGTCAAACAAAACGGACTCTACCCACTGACAGAGTCCGTTCATTTTTTAACGGTTTGGTGTAAGGCTATTCTACTAGTGAGATAATCTGAACCGGTCCGCCAACAGGCACCCATACAGGATAGTTGGCATCCCCCACAAAAATTTCAACCCATGTCACATCATCGATAGTCGTTTGAGCGAGAACATCGTAGGTATCTTGGGAGGGATCATCGGCAGTCTGGTTGGGTACCCAGATTTCAGCGCCGTGGTCATCACGAAGAACATTGCCGCCTGCATCTTCATAGAGAGCTATACCCGGTGTACTTACACGAATTTGTCCTATTTTAGAATAATCATCACTGGGTTGATATACTTCCGTCACGACAGGGAAACTGTAATAAATAGTACCATTCCATGTGCGCGGGTAGTATGTATTAAATGCCCCCCATGCCCGTGATAATGCTGTCCCCGTGGTAATTTGGATATCACTATTGCTATAGACATTTCCGCCAATAGTGTAAATAGTGGCATCTGACGCGTTAGTCAACATATAAATACCATAGGTTTGCCCAGATGGAATAAGCAATGGACCAACATCTACTTGAACAATTGCGCCTGTGCCTGCAAACGTAACACTCGTTGTTCCAAGTAATGTCCATGCGGCAGAGTTCTTTTCAAAGCCGAGATGCGATCCTGCTTTATAATAAACAGTTACATTGGTGGTAA
This sequence comes from Anaerolineae bacterium, assembly GCA_050303635.1. Taxonomy (GTDB): domain Bacteria; phylum Chloroflexota; class Anaerolineae; order Aggregatilineales; family J027; genus JAKEEQ01. Next base: position 2,264 of record JBNLCD010000662.1, on the reverse strand, counting down.
CAGACTCATCTGAATGAGTTTCAAAGTAATCAATTTGAATATCTTGGCTCAGTGCTGTTACGTCAAACATAAGACCACTGTTGGCATTACCCAAACCAGAATTATTTGCATAAGTTGTTGTGAGCGATCCGTCAGCCGCTTCAATAACATCAGAGTTATAATGAGATGTAGATACCATCACACCAATTATCATGAAAAGAATCAAAGAAAAGACAAGTTGTTTTTTCATCAAAGACTTCCTGTTTGTGCATATTGGCGAATTAGATGTTCAATTATATCGCTCAGGCAGATATGTTTGAGCGTTTTTTTGTTATATACCTAGCACTTGTATAGATGGCGTATGGTCAATACAAAAGTGTTCCGTCTTTTTGAGCGAATACATGACGCAAATTAATCAAAGTGAAAGCCAAGAAGTAAGTTACCGATAAATCAGGGAGTGTTACGCGACTTTCTATGATGACTTTGCTACTTTATGTGTCGGTATTTTTCGACAAATGGGGTCTAAGGGTGGCAATAAAAAACCTGCCAAAAACAAATTAAATGACAGGTTTCAATAAATATTCACTCAGTGAGGAAAAAACTAGCGCAGGCCACCCAGAGCCACGAGCTTGGTTTCGAGATAATCATCCAAACCCTCTTGGCCAAGTTCCTTGCCAATCCCGCTTTGCTTCCAGCCACCGAAGGGTGCTTCTGTGCTTTGGGGGAACCATTCGTTAATGCCGACCATGCCGAATTCCAATTTTTCGTAGGCATGGATTGCAGTATTCAGATCATTCGTCCAGACGAAGCCCATCAAGCCATAATCGGTATTATTCGCGAGGGCAATCGCCTCATCAAATTCACTGAAGGTCGTAATCGGCATCACTGGCCCGAAAATTTCCTCTTGGTAGAGGCGGCTATCCGGTGCAACATCGGTCATGATGGTCGGTTGATAGAAATAGCCCTTATCCATTTCCACCGGACGACTACCGCCCATAACGAGTTCACCTTGGGCACTGGCCACCAATTCCTCAAGGCGGGCGAGTTGTTTGGCGTTAATCATGGGACCAATCCGCACACCTTTTTCAAGACCATTCCCGACCTTAAACGTTTGGACACGGGCGGTCACTTTTTCCACATATTCATCGACAACTGATTCATGAACCAAGAACCGTTGCGGAGCCGTGCACATCTGACCATTATTATAAAACTTGGTGGAAGCGGCAGTCTTGGCAACAATATCAATATTCGCATCCGCCATAATAATGACCGGCGCATTCCCGCCGAGCTCAAGGGAGAGACGCGTAAAGGTTTGCGCGGCCCCTTCCATCAAAATGCGGCCCACGCGGGTGCTTCCCGTGAAACTGATTTTGCGCAACATCGGATTACTGAGCATTTCTTGGCCCATGGTATCCGGTTCGCCATTAATCAAGTTAATCACGCCATTGGGCAAGCCCGCTTCAGCTAAAATTTGGGTCATGGCCATAGCGGATAACGGGGTATATTCGGACGGACGGGCCACCAAAGTACAACCGGCGGCTAGCGCGGCTGACCATGAACGCGCAGGATTATAAGCGGGGAAGTTCCATGCGGTAATGGCCCCCACCACGCCAATCGGTTGGCGAATGGTCAACAAACGGCTATATGGATTGCGGGATGGAATCACCCGACCATAAGCGCGTTTGCACTCTTCGGCAAACCATTCAAACATCTCGGCGGCATTGAACCATTCACCCTTAGATTCACTAAGGGGTTTCCCGCTTTCTTGGGTGCTAATCGTCGCAAGTTCACTGACATTTTCCAGAATTAAAGCGGCGGCTTTTTTCAGGACATCGGCCCGTTGATAGGGGGTTTGGGTCGACCAAGCGGGAAAAGCGGCTTCGGCGGCTTCAATGGCTTGACGACAATCGTCGGCATTCCCAAACGGCACCGTGACAATCGTCTCTTCCGTAGCGGGGTTAATGACATCCCACGTATTGCCATTGCTGGCATCGAGCCATTCGCCATTCAAAAATTGTTTAAATTCAAACTGCATGGGGGTTAAAACTCCTCTAACTGGTTTACATCCGTAAAAGCGCCTCTATCTTATCGGAAATGAGGGTAAAAGTATTGACTGGAAATTATGATTTCACAGGGAATGCAAGTTCAGATGGGTGCTCCTAAAATTCACATGTAGAACGTCTCAATTAAAGGTTTAAATTTCGCGTCACTTGTCATCCTGAATCGCAACATACGCTATAATGGCAGTAATTACGGAACTCCCCACATTCCGTTTTGTCGTTCAT
>JBNLCD010000661.1:0-3017 GCA_050303635.1 Anaerolineae bacterium | reverse complement strand
CGGTGTGGCCGAATACCTCGAATCAGAAGCAAGTGTGCTTTATGTTGAGGCGGGTAAGCCTATTCCGCCAATCGTTTATCAAGAACGGGGTAAGCTGGCTGTCGTGAATATGCCCATCTGGGTACGCTTAAAGGGGCAACGTCAACTCAACGGTTTCTTGGCGATTGATGCCCGCCGGAATGGTGAACCCTACACTTATGAAGAATTACGCTTCGTGGAGCGCATTGCTGATCAAGTTGCCCTTGCCTTGGAACGGGCGCAAATTGTAGACGACCTCGAACAACGGTTCCGGGTCCAAGATGTACTCAGCCAAGTATCGCGTGCGCTTAACTTTGCGATTGATCTCGACTACATGATGGAATTGGTATATGCGCAAACAGGCCGTGTTATCGAAGCCGATATTTTCTCGGTTGCCATTGTTGATCGCTATACCAATGAAATGTTCTACGCATTCTTCAATAAAGGTGATGAACGCCTCAACCATATGGAAGGCCGCCGTTGGAAGATGGGCCGCGATTTGGTCAGTGAAGTTGCCCGGACCCGTCGCCCAATTGTCACAGACGACTATCTGGTTGAATTGCGTAAATATGACCCCAGCGCGAAACCCCAATTTCCTGATATCAAGGCATGGATGGCAGTGCCATTAACTGCGGCACGGGCGAATGAAACGCTCGGTGTGGTGGTTGTTGGTTCAGTTGACCCGAATATTCAATATAGCGATGAACAACGCCAACTCTTTATGGATATTGCCAACCTCGCTTCAAATGCGATTGATAAGACGCGCTTATTCCAAGCAACGCAAACCCGTACGCAACAACTCCAAGCCTTGAATGAAATCTCAAGTCAATTGTCCTATGAAATTGAAGATGTGGACCGCTTGTTGGACTTGATTACCCGTAGCGCGATGGACATTTTGCAAGTTGAAGCGGGTAGTCTTTTGCTGATTGATGATGATCATGGCGATTTGGAATTCCGCGTAGCAATGGGACCCAATGCACAAGAATTGGTCGGTAAACGAATTGCCCTCAATGAGCAAAGTTTATCCGCTGAGGCGATTAAACGTGGCGAATCCATTATTGTGAACGACACATCATCCGATAGTCGCTGGCACGGTGAAGTCATTGTTGAAGATGAATATGCTGATGAAGAAGATGATAGCTTCAAATCACGCGCAATTCTAACCACGCCGCTGATTACGCAAGGTGAACCGATTGGTGTCTTGCAGATGCTCAATAAGCAAGATAGTAGTAATTTCAACAACGAAGATGAAAAACTGTTAATTACCTTTGCGGCGCAAGCGGCTGTAGCCATTCAAAATGCGCGACTGTTTGCATCCCAAGACGCGCAATTGCTCCAACGGGTTGAAGAACTTGACCAAATGGCGGCGATTGACCAATCACTCAATCAATCCCTTGAATTACTTCGAGTGGTTGATATCACACTTGATTGGGCCATCCGTCAGTCAGGGGCGACGGCTGGTATTTTAGCACTGGTTAATGAAGATAAAGATGCGATTCAACTTGTCGGAGCGAAGAATTATCCCGAAACTTCACAATTCTATGAAAAAACGGGTACGTCTTTCCCGGCGGAGATGGGTATCTGGGGACGGGTAATCCGCTCCAAGACATCTGTTTACACACGGGATGTGACCAATGATCCAGATTATACCGAAACTTATCCGGGTGCGACCTCACAAATCGTCGTACCCATTATTAGCGCCAATGATGTGATCGGTATTCTGTTGATTGAAAGCGATGAAGAAACAGCGCTGACCCTGATTGACTTGCAGTTCTTGTCGCGTTTGGCTGACCATGCAAGTCCGGCGATTACCAATGCGCGCTTGTTCCAACAATTAAACCGTCAACAAGACCAACGGGCTGAGTTTGTATCCTTTATTGCGCATGAACTGAAAACGCCCATGACTTCTATGAAGGGGTATACTGACCTCTTGATGAAGGGTATTGTGGGACCAGTTAATGAACAACAACACGACTTCCTAACCACAATTTATAACGCGGTCAATCGAATGGAAGGCCTTGTTTCGGACCTGCGAGATATTGAAGCCTACGAAGCCGGTAAGATGCGTTTGGATATGGGTGAAGTCGATATGCGTAAAGTTTTGCTTGACAGCTTCAACGCACTCAAGCAACAGTTTGATAATAAAGAACAAGATGTTCAATTGGAAGTTCCGGAAGTTCTGCCATCGGTTTGGGGTGATGAGCGGCGTCTTATTCAGGTTGTGACAAACTTTATGACCAATGCCAACAAATACACGCCTGATGGCGGCAAAGTCTTTATTCGCGCCGAACAAGCCCTGAATGTTTGGGATAAAGAAGGCGTTCGCCAAGTTCTGCACATGCAAGTCGAAGACACGGGAATTGGTATTTCGGAAGAAGATCAAAAGAAACTCTTCCGCGAGAAATATTTCCGGACTGAAAATCCCAAAGCCCTTGAACAGCCCGGTACAGGCTTGGGTATGGTGCTCACACGTGGTCTTATTTTGGAACATGGGGGCACGATTTGGATGGAAAGTGTCATCGATCAAGGCACCACCTTCCACTTCACCATCCCATTGTCAGAAGAAATTATGCGTCAAGCGATGTAATCAATTTTCTAGACAGATTTCAAAAGGGAACCCGTGCGGGTTCCCTTTTTGCTTTTCAGTTTATGAAGCTAAGTTTAAGGCCGTTTGAGGTACAGCCTTAGCTTGCTTCCAATCATAGATCGTTCCAGTTAATTCTTCCGAGACTTGCCAGAGACGTTCCGCAGTTGCTTTATCTTGGGAGGCTTGATTCGGTTTAACTTTGATTGGATAGCCGTGCATTTCCATGAAACCATCCGGACCAATATAATCATTGGATTGAGCGGTGGGTTCAGTGGCGGCATAGAGGGTAGGTAAGGCTCCCATCGGTGTATCTTGGGCAAGGAATCGATTCAGGAACTTCCCAAGACCCGTTTGTAAATTGGTCGTTGTCCAACCCGGATGCGCGGTGGTGGCCATAATATCCAGGCCATGG
>JBNLCD010000660.1:0-3018 GCA_050303635.1 Anaerolineae bacterium | reverse complement strand
AATCAGAACCAGCGCTCATGGAGATTCCCGTCATTATCTTAACCGGTTTTACACGGTATACTTATCAAGGTGCGCGCGCCACGGTGGCTCAAGTCATTACCAAACCGGTGACCGCCGCCACGATTGTTAAAGAAGTTATGCTCGCTCTTGATTAGGATTGTTATGCGTTTTCGATATCTGCTCATTTTTAGTATTTTATTGATCAATTTATTGAGTTTGTCCGCACCACATCGGCAAGTTAACGCCCAAGACAGCCCCTCCCAAGCGGGTATCAATACTTTGCTTGAAGCCCTAGAAATTGATTATGGGATTACGCCGTCTTTTCCGGCTGAATGGCAAGCGCAAAACGCGGGCGAAGTCATCCAACTCTATGATTATCTGAGCATGATTACCTATTCTTGTGAACTGACTGCCCAGACTTTGTGGGAACTCAATGGGTCACCCGTAGATATCACGCCCAAACAACATTTCCGCTTACATTTTGACCCCGCCAATCTGCAAATTGACCGCACCTACAATCTGGGGGCGGGCTATGCAGGCAATACTGCCCCGCGTTATGAAGGCGGCGAAATTGTCGGCTATATGATTCAATTAACGCCGCTGGGTGTCTCCCAACCGTTCACCTTTGCCCATGAATTAGGTCACGTGATTGACGCTGAATTGAATGATTTTCCACACAACCAACATGTTGCGGATTTGGGGGGTGTCGTTGGCTCGCTGGGTTGGATTCCGGGGGCTGGATTTGAAGGCAACGAAAATCTATTCCCCCGCGCGAATGGTGGTGCCAATGAAGATTTTGCCGATACCTTTGGCAATATGATGGTCGGCAATCTCAGTCCCGACAACACCACTGCACCCCGTTACGAATTCATGGTGCAACACACCCATGAATGGCTAACTCTAATTCAATTGCGCACCAAATTCAGAAGCTAATAATCAATTGGTCGTGAACCTCTTTGAAGCTATTTACCTTTACAAGAAAGCACTAATAGATTACGCCACAAGCCCGACTTTATCTAGCTTTACAAGTCTTCTTTGTCATATTCTCCAGATCAATTGATGCTATATTGAAAAAGTGGGTCCTTGACCTTCAAGTTACTTGAAGCTTTAGACTATCAATTGTCAAGATAGAGTCACAGGTGAAAGCACAATGTTTCGAATTGGTGAGTTTTCAAAAATTGCGCAAGTTCCAAGCAGTATGTTGCGTTATTACGACCAAATAGGCTTGCTTAAACCCGCGCATATAGATAGTTGGACAGGGTATCGTTACTACAGCACCAAGCAACTTCCCCGTTTACATCGCATTCTTGCTTTGAAGGATTTGGGGTTGTCGCTTGATCAAGTTACGCAACTTATTCATGACGATATCTCAGATGATGAGATACGCGGCATGTTGACCTTAAAAAAGGCTCAAGTTGAACAAACTGTCCAAGCCGAAATTGCCCGTCTACGCCAAATTGAGGCCCGCTTGCAACTCATTGAAGCGCCGCATCAACCTAGTTTTGATGTAGTCCTCAAAAGTGTTCCGGTGCAATCCTATCTTTCTGTGCGTGAAGTTCTGCCCAATGTGGATACTGCACTAGGTATCATGCAAGAACTTATCCAAGTCCTACCCAACCGTTTTAATGACAACGAACTTGGGCATTTTACGACAGTCGTGCATTCCGAGTCGATTGAAAGCGATAAACTCGATATCGAACTTGGGGCAATTGTCTTTAAGCCCAAAAAACTCTCGCCAATAGTGCTATCTGGAGAGCGTCTTCTCCAAATCAGTGAACTGCCTGCCGTAGACATGATGGCAACCATTGTGCAAGTGGGTGGGTTTGAAAACAATTGTCGAAGCTATGGTGCTATCGGTATGTGGGTTGAGGATAATGGCTATTCAATTGCGGGGCCGGGGCGTGAAGTCCTGATCAAACCACCACGTCTCGACCAGCTTGACGAAATGGTCACCGAAATTCAATTTCCGGTTGCGCTTCAATCTAACTCATCCTAATTCCTGTGCCTGTTGCATTGTGACTCTATCTGACACTGCATTACATTCAATTCCATGAGTCTACAACTATCAAGTATGAGGAGTTTAACACAATGACTGCGTTTACAGTCCACAATATTGAATCTGCCCCAGACGATGCCAAACCGATTCTCACAGCACTTCATGCGCGCATCGGGTTTGTCCCGAATTTGGCGGCAACGATGGCGGATAGCCCGCCAGTGCTCAAATCTTATGCCACGCTAAGTGCTATTTTTGGTGAAGGGTCCTTCAGTCCCGTCGAACGTGAGATTATCGCGATGACGACGAGCTATGATAATCAATGTAGCTATTGTATGGCGGTTCATTCGACTTTTGCTAAAGGGCATGGTGCGTCAGATATTATCTTAAGCGCCATTCGTACGGGGGATTTGCCGGACGATCCACGCTTAGCCGCATTGGTTCATTTTACCCATCAAGTTGTTCGTCAACGGGGGCATGTATCAATTGAGGAGATTCAGACCTTTTTAAAAGCCGGTTTCACGCAAAGCCAAGCCTTAGAAGTTCTCATTGGGGTAAGTCAAGCCACGCTAGCCAGTTTTGTACATAGCATGGCCAACACAACGCTCGATGAGGGATTCCAACCACAAAAATGGTCCGCATCTACCTATAGCGCTTCATAGCATAACCGGGCGAATAGGCACTAAGCGATGTTCGCCTTGTAATCCCGCAAGATAGTTCAAAAAAAGAGAGACTTGCTAGGCAATCTAAGCCAAAAAGTCTCTCTTTTTTCTACACATATTCTCAAGCTAATCACCGGCAAATTGGGGTTGTGATTTAAGTTGGACCGGGCGCTGACGTTTACCGTTCAAGAAACGGCCTAACCAGCGATAGCGCACCAAGTACTCATACATCAGTAAAAGCACAATCGTGATACTGACCCCAATCAGCGTAAATTTGAAGAAGGCGGGGGCCGTCCAGTTTTGCATCACACCTTGAAGCACGACGATCAATGGCAAGTGCGCCAAATAGAGCCAATACGACGC
>JBNLCD010000659.1:0-3020 GCA_050303635.1 Anaerolineae bacterium | reverse complement strand
GGTGAGTGGTATCTTAATCAGAAACGCTTGTCTGAAGCGGAATCGCATTTTGAAGAGAGTCTTTTTCTCCGCCAGAAATCTCATCAGAGAGTTAATGAAGCCGTGAGCTGGCAATATCTGGGCAAAACCTATCATGCGATGGGTAACTATGAGCGGGCGCTTGAATATTATCAAACCGCTATTGAAATTAACACCGAAACCAATCAACAAGCAAGCCTAGCGGGGGTCTATTGGGATGTAGCGGCAACCTTAGAAGCTCAGGATAATATTCCTGAGGCATTGGCCTATTGGATACATTCCCACGAAATTTATCTTGCTCTCGGCGATGATTTTTCCGAAAGTACGCAAAAAGCCGAGCAGGCAATTGCTCGACTTCAAAATGAACAGTAATTGGGGGCAGATTGTCTCTAATCGAGGCTCACTTCAACTTGATTGCCATTTTCTAATGCATACATAAGCACTTCATGTAACCCTTGGAAAAAATTATGCAATTCAGTAAATAAACTCCCCACTTTAACCGTCGGCATCATGGTTACGGTTTGTGAACCATCGTTAGCGGCCAGCAGAAAACCCAACAAGTTGTTATCTTTGCCCAAATCGGGAATTAAGAATTCTTGGAGCGTGAGTATTTCGCCCTGCGGATTTTTTATTTTGAAACCCAATTTTTGTCCGCCGTGTGTTTCCACAATTTCCGAGAACCCACCCCGCATCATGGTGTTCATAAAACTGTCGAGTGAAATTCGTTGATTGGTATTTTGCATCACTTTTTGTAGTTTATTGAGTTCGTCGGTCAGTCTTTTGGCGGGTGATGTATCTTCACGCACATTCATCATATTAATTGACGCTTCAAAATTTTGAAGCGTTTACCTCCATTGGCTAGAAAATGAAAGATAATTTAAGGAATTGCTTCTAGTTAATCATATTATTAGTCATTTTGCTACAGCCGTTGTGCAGTGGGCGCTAGTCAGTTGGGTAACCGTCAGGTTAACAGGGCTTTACTAAAGCCAAATCGTGACATTGCCGGTCTTAAAATTGTCTATTGCGACGTAAGATTTTCATAAATTAAAGTGAACCTATTGCCTTAAAAACAAGTATGGGAATTGCGATGCACCGAGAACCTGCTATAATTTCGCAACGAAGAATCAAAGTCCTTTCCCGCAATGCCAAAAATTATCGACATCGGGAGATTGATGTAATAAATAGTTAAGGAGATTGTGGTGTCAGATCACAAAGTACGCGTAGCTATCGTTGGTGTTGGTAACTGTGCCAACTCACTCATTCAGGGTGTTCACTATTATCACGACGCGGATGAAAACGCATTCGTCCCCGGCCTGATGCATGTCAACCTCGGTGGCTACCACGTTTCTGATATTGAATTTGTAGCCGCTATTGATGTGGATACAGAAAAAGTTGGTAAAGACCTTAGTGAAGCAATTTGGTCCGGTCAAAATAATACCATTAAGTTTGCTGATGTGCCGCACCTGGGCGTAACCGTGCAACGCGGGAACACATTGGACGGTTTGGGAACTTATTTGCCGCAAAAAATTGATGAAGCACCCGGTACTGCTACCCAAGAAGATATTGTCAAAATTTTGCAAGAATCCAATGCCGACGTATTGGTTAACTACATGCCCGTGGGTAGCGAAAAAGCAACCCGCTTCTATGTAGAATGTGCTCTTGAAGCTGGTGTTGCGTTCGTTAACGCTATTCCGGTCTTCATTGGTCGCGAACCCTATTGGCAACAACGTTTCGCCCAAAAAGGTTTGCCCATCATTGGCGACGATATCAAGAGCCAAGTGGGGGCCACCATTGTCCACCGTGTACTCACCAACTTGTTCAATGATCGTGGTGTTGAATTATTACGCACCAGTCAATTGAATGTCGGTGGTAACATGGACTTCTATAACATGCTTGACCGTAGTCGCTTGGAAAGCAAGAAAATTTCCAAGACAAACAGTGTGGTGAGCCAATTACCCTACGAAGTTGACAAGAACGACGTTTATATTGGCCCCAGTGACTATGTACCTTGGCTCACTGACCGCAAATGGGCACATATTCGTCTCGAAGGTAAATCCTTTGGTGATGTACCGCTCAATATCGAATTGAAATTAGAAGTTTGGGATAGCCCCAACAGCGCCGGTATCATTATTGACGCCGTTCGTTGTGCCAAATTGGGCTTGGATCGTGGCCTCAGCGGTACGCTTGAAGCACCCGCTAGCTACTTCATGAAATCCCCCCCCATCCAACACCCCGATGATATTGCCCGCAATTTAGTGGAACAATTCGTGGCGGATGAATTTAATGGCGTGGTTAAGCCCGAAGATGATGCTGAACTCAGCGCACCGGCTTTGGCCTAACCCACTTCATAAATCAATTTAGCTAAAATTTAAAAGAGAGACTTGCGATATTATCGCGGTCTCTCTTTTTTTGCGCAATTTCTGTAACGAAGTTGTAACGCTTAGCCTATAGTCTATAGGTGTAATATAGTTTAACGAAAGGGATTATCATGCGATATTTGATGCTGTTACTTGTCCTCGGACTCGTGCTCGTGGGTCAGTCCGGACAAAACTCGCGCATATGGGCGCAGGATGACGCGTCGGCGGTTATTACATCAGTAAATATTACAAATTTGAGCCTGAATGAAACAAATACTAATTTCCGCACCCAAACCTATAACGCTGACCAATCCTTAATCGGCTTATTGGGTGAAACTGAAGTACTGGTCGCCAATGTCGAAACGAATGAAGAACTCTTGCGGCTCGATATTGAGAATCCGCGCGCTTGGCAGATGGCTTTTTCGCCGGATAACCAGTATTTTGCCTTTAGTGCCTTTGAAAAAGTGGTTGAAGTCTGGGATTTGACCACCGGTGAACAAGTCTTAGTCACAGACTTGCGCGGCGAAACTATGTATTTTATGGCCAATAATAATCTGGCTGTCCAAACCAAAAGTTCGGTGTATTTTTATGATCTCGCGACAGGCGAAAAAATCGAAGATGCCAAAATTGACGTCAATAGTTCAT
>JBNLCD010000658.1:0-3025 GCA_050303635.1 Anaerolineae bacterium | reverse complement strand
CCGCATTTTCTTGATAAGGGAAGATATTGCGTTTTTCACCACGACGCACACTTGACCACCGACCTAAGGTATCTTCCGCCGTATAATTGCGGTATGTCGCATCGCGTACCAAACGACGTAAAAGCCGGACATCTGTGGTTGGTACACGATTGTGCCGATCAATATTGAGTTGGGTCAGAGCCGACACATAAATACGATAGGTCTTATCGCTTGGAATAGCGGGTGTTAAACCCGGATTCAGGCCATGAATCCCTTCGAGAATGATTACGGTATCCGCACTTAATTGTAATTTTTTCCCGGGGCTGCTCTTGCCCGTATGGAAATCAAATTTCGGAATTTGGGTAAGTTTGCCTTCAATGAGGCTCAACAAATCTTGATTCAGACGTTTAATATCAACGGCTTCCAACGCTTCAAAATCGTAATCACCATTTTCATCACGCGGGGTGAGTTCCCGATTCACAAAATAGTTGTCCATTTCAAGCGTAAATGGTTTCAGCCCATGTGTCATCATTTGAATAGCCAACCGCTTGGAAAAAGTGGTCTTGCCGGATGAACTGGGTCCCGCAATCAACACAACGCGCGCACCATGATCGGCATAAGCTTCGGCGACGCGTTCACCAATTTCCGCAATCCGCCGTTCATGCAAAGCTTCTTGCACCAAGATAATCTCTTGGGCTTCATTATGCGCCAAAGCCTGATTCAGTTGTCCCATATCTTCCAAATTCATGAGACGTAACCATTCACCTGTTTGTTGGAAAATCTTGTTTAAACGGGGTGAACGGAAGCGATCTAACAATTTTCCGGGATTTTCACGGCGTGGATATTGTAATTCGAAGCCGTCTTCCATTGTTCGAAGTTCGAACCAACGTATATAGCTTGTCGAGGGTGCCATATATCCGAAGAAATAATCAATATAACCACGGAGTTCATAAACACTTAAATAATCATGTTCACGCACGTCCAGCAAGCGAATCTTATCGTCATCGCCGCGCTTCGTGAAAATTTCCCTGACTTCATCAAGCGGAACATTCCGTCGTTGAATGGGCGAATCTTCTTCAATGATTTCCCACATGCGTTGTTTAACACGTTCTAACTCTTCGGCGGTTAAATTGTCACGTCCGAGCATATTGCAGAAAAATGCCCCATGCGGCATCGCATGTTCAATCACTACTTTGGCTTCGGGGTATAACTCGGCAATGGCCACAACCAACAAAAATGATAAGGTCCGTCGATAAATGCGGTTGCCATCACTCACCCGTAAGGTGATGGGGTTGACCATAATATCGCGGGTGACAGGCACCGTTAATTCGCGCAGGCGATTATCGACAATCGCGGCAATGGCGCGTTCTTCGGGGGGGATATTTTCGTCAGCTTCCCAAGCACGGCAGAATTCTTGAAGGGTGGCACCGACGGGTCCTTCATAAATTTTATTTTGGCAATTAACTTGCACTGTTTTACGGGGGGATGATTGTTGAATTGTCATTAAATTAAATTTTCCTATTCTTCCGCTCGCTACGAACGGTCTCCCATGAGCGGAACACCCTATTTTACATCATACTCCGCTGATATAAATACCTTATCTGCTGATATACACGGGATGCTCACTTTTCAGAGGCAGATCATTTGAAGCTTCATTATGTCTTCTTAACATCTTGTTGAGGCATTTCTAATATTAATAGACTAAAATAAATGCTATCTAGTATGGAAAACAATCTCGCAATTGAAAATTCAGGGTATAAAATGTTATACCAAATCCGTATTGCATAGAAAGAGAAAAAATAATGGGTGCCTATATTTTCCTAATCCTGTTGCCAACCTTGCTGATTAGTGGGGCAACGAAGTTTTTTATCAATCGTGCCTATAGCAAGTGGAGCCAAGTTCCCAATGGCCGGAACATGAACGGCGTTGATACCGCCCGCTTTATCATGCAACAATACCAACTGAGCGTGAATCTTGAAGGTACACCTCAACAGTTGGGCGATCATTTTTCACCGCAAGAAGGTGTCGTGCGTTTATCACCAGCCGTCGCCCAACAACCTTCAGTGGCTTCAATGGCCATTGCCGCCCATGAATTTGGCCACGTTCAACAATATGCACAAAATAGCCCCTTAATCGGTGCACGTAGCTTCATTTTACCGGTTGCCCAATATGGGAGTGGTATTTCAACATGGCTAATCATCGGTGGTCTGTTTATTGGTATCTCTGGACTCTCTTGGTTGGGGATTTTGCTATTCTCGGCCACGACTTTATTCTCCGTCATGACCTTGCCCATTGAACTGGATGCCAGTCGACGGGCGATGAAGATGATGGATGATGGTGGTATTTTTGCCAGTGCTGAAGATCGCAAAGGTGCGCGTGCTGTGCTAACTGCCGCCGCGTTGACCTATGTAGGTGCAATGGTTATCTCAATCCTGAATCTTGCCTATTGGGTAATGTTGGTATCTGGGGGCTCACGTCGCCGCTAGATTTGGTCGCGTAAATTTGTAATATAAAAGCCCTCTGCGACAATTAACTGCAGAGGGTTTTTATTTGCCAATCCGTTGTTATAAAGCTATAAAACCGGCGTTCGCTACATATAAGAAAATCCCCCTACAACGCACAAGGCGATGTGGGGGGATGTATCAGGGGGTACGACTATAGTATACCAGATATTGTCAAGAAAAACTAAAAAAATTAAATTTCATACCCCATTCACCTATAAACACTATTTGAGGTAAAAAAATCTAAAAAATCTAAAAAACAAAACTAGTCGTTTATTTTATGTATCGTATTTTAAATTTTGATATAATTATTTTATCAAATTCGTTGTCCATAAAATAAATTCTGAAATAGTTAAGTCTGAAATGGTGATGTTGACTAGCAGAGGGAAGACTGATGCGATTGATGCTGATATTGTCGTAGATTGAATGTTGTAGGTTACTGCTGGAGTGCTGATGATCGAGAGGGAAATAAAAAGCTGACTTGTATTATAGCCCAGCAATATACTTTAAGAAGAAGATTAGAGACATTATAACATAATGTCGCA
>JBNLCD010000657.1:0-3030 GCA_050303635.1 Anaerolineae bacterium | reverse complement strand
CTCAAGCCTAGCGCCGCGTGAATGTCTGACATGCGATAATTGTAACCAAGCTCATTCTGCTCATAATACCAAGGACCATCTGGTATGCGGGTCATTTCTGACAACTCGCGAGTGATCCCATGACTACGTAGTTTTGCCATACGCCGTGCCATGCGATGTTCAATGCCGCGTTCTTCCAAATCAAGACGTACTAAATCATGGTTGATGAATGTCACCACAGGCAAACTGGGTTGATGGCCAAACAAGGTGCTCAGTTCGCCATATTTTTCTTGAAAATGGGTGCGATAAGTTTTTAAAACTTGCGTGGCCAGCGGCGGAATCCGTTTGGCAAAATAGGACAGCGTCGCAATCCCATTCATGATCAATTTATTGGATTTGCTGGGGGGCAATTGCACCATCACGCCGTAATCTGTCACCGCGAAATTTTCCGGTGTGGTTTCGCCAATAATTTCATACCACGGCAACAACGGACGACGGTCAGCCTCAGGAATATCATACACGGGGCACGATTGTGGACTGAGAATCACGCCTTCGGTGTCATATTCAACCACGGTGCGCCCGACAATATGTTGAATTTCTTGGCCGGGGATAAACGCAATAGAGCCGCCCCCATTGCCGAAAATGCGCACGGTATTCAGCGCATCTTGATCGGTGGCATCACCAGTGAGTGTTTCAAAACCGACCACTACCGCCCGTTGGCCATGATAGTCTGCATCCCGACAAATATCGGTAATGCCCGCAATTGCGCTGTTGCAAGCTTGGACATAGAGCTTAATTTGATCAACATGCAAACCATAATGTTTGAGCTTAGCGCGTACACCTTCAATCAGAGTTAGATCAGAGGTCGATGTCCCTAAAATCAAAACATCTATGCTATCCCAGCCGCGCGCTTGCATCACCCGTTTGGTGAGCTCGGTCGCATAAATCACATGCCAGCGTTGGACCTCGGCACTGCGATGATTGACCGTAAATGGCGAATAATAGCCATTCGTAAATCCCGTGGCTTCCAGCGATTCACTTAATTCAGTTAAATCTGTATGACCGCGTAACTGAGCGAAGATCATGATATCGTCGTTGCTCAGCGGAATCCCCCAACCTGCTCGAAAAACAGCAATCTCACCCAGTCGTTCTAATTGTTCACTGCCTGGATGAAATGCTGGCTGACATGGAAATTTATCAAGGGTATCAAGGACAAATTTTTCAGATACTTTGTGCATATCTCCCTGCCTCATATCGTGCTATTGTCCATATTCATATATTAAATTATTGGCTAAATTTTCAGCGGCAAACAGGTGTTTTATCCTGTTTAATACGGTATTAACTCATATCGCCACTATTTCAATTATTCACTTTCACCAAAATCTGCCAACTCGGTTTCCAGCGCTTCGAGCTTAGCCAGATACTCGTTGCCCCACTTACCGAGTGCCAAAATAATCGGTTGCAGGGTTTGGCCATAGTCGGTCAATGAGTATTCAACCTTCGGCGGCACCTGCTTATAGACTTCCCGATGGACGATGCCCACGTCTTCCAACTCGCGCAAACTCAATGTCAGCATCCGCCGCGTTACATTGGGGATATGTCGTTGTAATTCGCTGAAACGGAGTGTTTTACCCAATAAATGAAATAAAATAACGCCTTTCCATTTACCGCCGATCACATCGAGCGCCGCTTCAACCGAGCAATTGTAGTCTGATACCCGTTTTTGCATGATGATCTTTTCTTTGAATTAAAGTTACATAAATGTTCATAGGTAACATTTTTATACCTATGTATTATAAATGTGCGTACTTGTTTCAATATGCCCATTATGCCATACTCTGATGGTCAGACCAAAAAATACTCAGATAACAAACGCTCAAGTGGGAGACATACGATGAAAGCCATTGGCTTTAAAACCTCTTATCCAATTGACCATGCGGATAGTTTAATCGAATTCGAAAAAGATCAACCTCTCTTGGCTGAACATGATATTTTAGTGCAGGTGCAGGCCGTTTCCGTTAATCCTGTGGATTACAAAGTCCGTCATAATTCAGCTCCCAATACCGTTTTACCAGAACCTAAAATTGCGGGTTATGATGCCGTTGGGATTGTCGAAGCGGTTGGTGCTCAGGTCAAAAATTTTGCCGTCGGGGATCGCGTTTATTATGCAGGCGATATCAACCGGGATGGCTCAAACGCTGAATATCAAGTCGTGGATAGTCGCATTACCGCCCTCGCCCCAACAAGTTTAAATGATGCTGAAGCCGCCGCCTTACCCTTAACCACCTTGACCGCTTGGGAAGCTATTTTTGATCGTTTAGGCGTTGCCCAAGGTGAAGCTGATAAAACGATTCTGGTCATTGGTGGCGCAGGCGGCGTGGGTTCCATTGCCATTCAACTCCTCAAGCAACTCACCAATCTCACCATTATTGGAACGGCTTCGCGGCCGGAATCAGAAGCATGGGCCAAGCAAATGGGCGCGAATTATGTCGCCAATCACTACGATTTGGTGAATAGCGTGCGCGCACTGGGCTTTGAAACTGTGGATTATATTTGCAACACCGCCAGCGTCAATCAACATTGGGCCGCCATGGGTGAATTGATTGTGCCCCAAGGCATGATTTGTGGCATTGTCGGCACCGAAGGTCCCGTTGATTTGGGTGTCTTACAAGGCAAATCAGTGGGGTATGTGTGGGAATTAATGTTCACGCGTCCCATGTTCAAGACTGCCGATATGAGTCGCCAACATGAGATTTTGCACGAGGTTGCGCAACTCATTGATGCGGGCAAACTTCAAACCACCCTGACGGAAACCATCGAAGGATTTACCGTCGAAAGCCTGAAAGAGGCGCATCGTCGCATTGAAACAGGCCGCACTATTGGCAAAATCGCGGTCACGTATAATTAACCCCCTTCGGGCGGAGATCGCACCTTCCCCGAACGCGGGGGAGTCAGGATTGCGTACAGTTCATTCTCCCCCATGTTTTGGGGGAGATGTTGCGTTAGCGCCAGAGGGGGTCCTTTTTCTCAAGTTTAAAAAACAGGCCGATT
>JBNLCD010000656.1:0-3034 GCA_050303635.1 Anaerolineae bacterium | reverse complement strand
TTTCAACCGCGCGTCCCCGTGCAATCGAAAATTGATCAAAATCACGGGCTACAAATGTATTGGGGAAGATTGCTTGCGCTTCTTCTTTAACGGCCCATTCATGATTACGACGTGAAATATGTGTCAAAATCAAGGTTTTAACATTACAATCACGGGCTAATTCGGCGGCTTGGGTTGCAGTGATATGTCCTACTTGATTGGCCATTTCAACTTCTTCATGTAGATAAGTTGCCTCAATCACCAAGCAATCAGCATCTTGAACATAGGGTTTCAGACTTTCGGTTTCAGCCACATCGCCGATGTGGACATATTTAACACCGGGGACAGCTTCGCCTAAAACATCCTCAGGATGAACAGTTCGTCCATCTGGAAGCTTAACTTTTTTTCCGGCCACCAACTTGCCACGGTCAGGGCCAGATGGAATTCCTAATTCATTCGCCTTATCAGCTAAGAACGGACGATGTGGCTTTTGCTCAAAAATATAACCAAAACAGCCCGGTCCACGATGGATAACTGGAAATGCGGTTACTTTCATATGTTTGTCTTCGAGAATGACATCACCCGGATTGATGGCAACCAATTGGATAGGAACATTGTGGGGATTTCCACCAAAGACCACGCGATAAATCAAATCTGAGACGCGATCAAGTGTCGCGCGTCCACCATAGATTTCAATAATATCCATCGCTTCTTCCCAGCGGACGAAAGTTGAGACGAGACCCGCCAAACCTAGGATATGATCCAGATGGCCATGTGTCAGCAAAATGCGGTTAAGACGACGAAAACCTAAACCACTTTTTAAAATTTGCCGTTGGGTACCTTCGCCGCAGTCAATCAAAAAGCGGTATTCATTGGCGATTACAATTTGCGCCGCTAAACCGCGATAAACACTCGGTGCAGAAGCCGATGTTCCAAGAAAAACGAGTTCAAACATAGAAAATCCTAAGGTGCTTGGACTTGAAATGGTTTATCAAGCAAAACATAAGTGCCGCGTGGAACACGGGTTTCGGTATCATACACTTGCCGCTGATTGACAGGCAAGCCTTCATAAACCCCCAGAGTCAACAAGTATTCATGCGACCGTAATTGGAGGGGTAAATTCATTAACCCAACCTGCACAATATAATCGCCTGCTTCTAAACGGGCGGTATCAACATCAAACCGATTAATTTCAGTATACGGACTGGCTTGAGGAATATCATGTACACGAATAAAAACACCAACATCATCGGCCAATGTGTTATCAACGTGCCAATAGGTTGTGAGCTGAAGCACATCACCGGGACGGAAGAAATCTTGCTCGGGTAAAGGCTCAGCCCCAATCAGGGTTAGGTTTCCCTCAAAATCAAGCGGTAACAGAGCTTGATTGAGATTTCCAGACAAGTCACGGGGATAATAGATATTGCTGTTGGCACTTTTATTTTGCATTTCTTGCTGGATCAAAGCCGTATCTGATAAATACCATAACCCGGCCGCACCCGTATTACTTACCAGTTGAGTTTGGTCCGGTTGTGCTGCTCGATACCAAGGCAAGAGGGGCGTAGAAATAACATTTTGATCATCGGGGTCGGTGAGCAAAATTTGCATGGGCACACCCTGATTGATAAAGACCAAACTATTGCGACAATCCGCCACACGATAATCTAAGTTTTCGCGGTGCATCATCCATTCTAGTTTTTGAATAGACGACACGTCTTCTGAAAAGTCTTCAATCGGCTGATCGACAAAATCTTGGGCACAAATAAGCGTGGGTTGAGACATGCCCGTGCGGTCTAAGAACAGGGCTACTTCGCCTAATGTTGTGTTATAGGCAAATTGGGTATCACTGCGTTCAGCCCAATCATGCACAACATATTCGCGGATACGATAAAAATTAATAGCAATGCCCACAACAAGTAAGAGCATGACGGCACGCGGTAATAAATGAAAACGCTCAGTCCACGCGAGTTGAGAAGGATATACTAGCACTTGTTTGGCTAAACTAATAATCTCGAAGAGACCAATCCCCAACAACATATACAGGACTGGTTGTAACATAACCAGCCACCTATAATCAGGCGGCCCATCAATCCACATATCAGGTAACAAGCCTAAGCCAAAAAAGAGCAATATAAGCAAATAATTGGGGCGGCGACGCTCCGTATACACACGCCAGAGGCCTGCAATTAACAAAATAGGCTCAACTAATTGGGTGAGGGGTACGCCCGGCATATTATGCACCGGATTGGTATCACCACGATACACAAAAGCGGTAATGGTGCCTGCCACGGATTCGATGAATGCGCCAATACTGGATGGCCGATCTAACCAGAAACCATAATAAGGGCTAATTTCCCAGTTACGAAAAACGGAAATCAGATACGGAATTCCTAAAATAAGGGCCATCGCCAACGCATAACTACTATTCCACCACATATTGCGTGCTTGACGTGGATTTTGACGACCCAATTGAATAGCGAAAAGGATAATGGCAATACTAGCCAAAAAACCTGTTGGATGAGCATACCCAATAACCGCCAAGCTCATCCCTAAAATGGAATAAGATAAAGTACTGGGTAGGGATGCATATAATCGTTGTCGCAAGAAATATGCTTGCGTAACAGCCCACATAACCACTAATGTCAGAAGCGGCATCAGTACATGATGCGTGGTGGTGCGGGAGGTAAGGGTTGCCCACAGCGATCCGCTTGCCAAAACTAAACTTACTAAGGCAATTTTACGACCTAGCAATCGTCCTGTTACATTATAGAGCAGAGCCAGCGTTAGTAGGCCTAGCCACACCGCGAAGAGACGATAGCCTAACAGTCCATCGCCGGTATTGCGGGTCACGGTTACGGCCATTGCATAATATAAGCTCTCAACACCATGTTTATCGCCTACATCGAAAAAGACGAAAATAGTGCCGCTCCGAATGTTTTCAGTAATACGAATGCCCGTTAATTCTTCACTGGAAAAACCGCCCGGAACGTCGGCTAATTGCCACATACGAAAACCATAACCCATCAGTAGAATCAAGGCTATGAGTAACAAATTT
>JBNLCD010000655.1:0-3019 GCA_050303635.1 Anaerolineae bacterium | reverse complement strand
GGCCAAGAAAAAGATCGTTTGCTGGATGAAATTGCTGAACTCGATGAAGCATTCGAGAAGGGCGAAGTTGATGAAAACTACTATAACCGTAAACGGGCAGAATTAAAGAATCGTCTGCGGGATATCATGGAAAACTAAATTTTTCATTCAAAATTTAACCTTAAGGGGTGAGCTTATCATAAATGGGCTCACCTTATTTTTTTAAGAGAATTTCCTATATGTCTCTAATTGAGGTGTATTTATCTGTGTGGTATGATGATGCACACGCCGTTTTGCAAGGGGTTTGTGATGTCTAGGAAATCATCATCTGATGAAGTTGTCAGATTTTATTTCTCATTGGAGCAATCAACGCGAAAAAAACAAACGGGGAATCTTGAAAAGCCCCGCTGGGAACCGCCAACTACTGTTTGGACAACGGATTCTGCTATTTTTGTTCGCGTCGAAATTGCAGGTATGCGAAGCGAGAAGTTTCACATCGCGCTTAGTGAAAATCATTTAATCATTGAAGGCTCGCGACCGCTACCGGCATCCGAGCAAACCCAGCAATCCTTTCATCGTATGGAAATTGCCTATGGTGAATTCCGTACCATTATTCCCTTGCCATACGCGGTTATACCAGAAAATGCACGGGCCCGATATCGGGATGGTTTCTTAGATATCGAATTACGCCGTGTAGACTCTTAATTATCACGGGAACCTAATTGAGCTGATATGTATTCAGAAGATCAGAACAACCACCACGCAGACGAAGAGATCTTAGACGAAGAGGTCGATCAAATTGTGTCTGTCCATTTACCAGAACTTGATTCAGATGATCCACCCCCAACTGAAGAGTTAAATTTGGAAGAAGTTCCTATTTTGCCGTTGCGGGGTTTAGTTGTCTTTCCCCAAACAGCCGTACCACTCACCGTGGGGCAACCTCGTTCAATTCGATTAGTGGATGATGTTGTCGCTACGGAAAATCGAGTTATTGGCTTATTTGCTGCGCATAATCCTGAAAATGAAAGTCCTAACCCTGAAGAAATCTATACAATGGGGACTTTGGCGCAAATTCATCGTCTATTCCGCGCACCGGATGGCACTATTCGTCTTTTGGTGCAAGGGGTCCGTCGGATTGAAATTGATGAATATACCTCTACGGAACCGTACTTACGCGCCCGCATCCAAGATTCACCCGAGGATTTAGACGAATCGTTGGAAATCGAAGCGTTAAGTCGCATGGTGGTGGATTTATTCTCGCGGCTAGCTGATTTAGTACCCGGTATTCCCGGTGAGTTGATTTCATCGGCTCTGAATATGGACGATCCGCTTCAATTGATTTATACCGTGGCAACCTATGTGCGGATTGATCTCACCGATCAATATCACTTGCTCGAAATTGACAATCTTGAGGACAAGTTGCGTGAATTGATGCGCATCTTGCAAAAAGAATTGGAAGTTCTCGAACTGGGTCATCAGATTCAGACCGAAGCCCAATCTGAAATGGAAAAGGTTCAGCGCGAATACTTCTTGCGCGAACAACTGAAAGCCATTCAGCGCGAGTTGGGTGAAGGCGATGAACAAATCATGGAAATTGAGGAGTTCCGCCAAAAAATTGATGACTCCAATATGCCCGAAGAAGCCGAACGTGAAGCCCGTCGTGAATTAGACCGTTTGGCCAAATTGCCGACAGCCGCCGCTGAATATGGTGTGATTCGAACCTATTTGGACTGGCTTGTCAGCATGCCCTGGGATATTCGCACGGATGACAAACTGAATATTCCCAATGCGCGTGATATTCTCAATGAAGATCACTACGATCTCAAGGATATTAAAGAACGGATTCTTGAATTTCTGGCGGTGCGCAAATTGCTAAAGGAACGTCAAGCAGATTTACCAACCCAAGCGAATGAAATTCGTCGCAAACGGGAAGGTGCCATTCTCTGTTTTGTTGGACCACCCGGAGTTGGTAAAACCTCATTGGGAGCATCCATTGCGCGGGCTATGGGGCGTAAATTTATTCGGATGAGCTTGGGGGGGGTACGTGATGAAGCTGAAATTCGCGGTTTCCGTCGCACCTATATTGGGGCAATGCCCGGTCGAATTGTTCAAGCCATTCGGCGCGCTGAAACCCGCAATCCTGTGATTATGCTCGATGAAATTGATAAATTGGGACGTGACTTCCGGGGTGACCCAGCTTCAGCCTTGCTTGAAGTCCTTGATCCAGAACAAAACTTTGAATTCCGCGATCATTATCTGGATGTGCCGTTTGATCTTTCGGAAGCCATGTTTATTACAACGGCGAATGAACTTGATCCGATTCCACGCCCTTTGCTGGACCGGATGGAGATTATTCGGCTGAGCGGTTATACCGAGCAAGAAAAAATCCAGATTGCTAAGAATTATTTGGTGCCACGCCAAATTACCGAGAATGGTCTTTTCAAGAAAGAAATTACCATTCGTGAGGATGCATTAGTCTCGTTAATTCGGGATTACACCCGTGAAGCTGGTGTCCGTAATTTAGAACGCGAAATTGGCAAGGTGGCACGGAAAGTTGTCACTAAGATTGCTGAAGGCGAAGATAAACGTCATGTCATCACCTCCAAGCGCGTTTCAGAAATGTTGGGGCATCCAACCTTTGGCTATCGGACAGAAATTGAAGAACGGGTTTTACGTCCGGGTGTAGCCACTGGCTTAGCCTGGACTCCTGTCGGTGGTGATGTTTTGTTTGTCGAAGCCAATGATATGCCGGGTAAAGGCACCTTTAAATTGACCGGGCAACTAGGCTCCGTCATGCAAGAAAGTGCCCAAACTGCCTATAGCTATGTGCGGACACGGAGCACCGATTTAGAAATTACCGATGACTACTTTGAAAAGTATGACATCCATTTACATGTCCCAGCCGGAGCTATTCCTAAAGATGGTCCTTCAGCAGGTATAACGATGGCTACATCCATGATCTCGGCATTCATGCAGGTGCCTGTCAGAAAGGATGTTGCGATGACTGGCGAGATAACACTCAGGGGAAGGGTATTGCCTA
>JBNLCD010000654.1:0-3043 GCA_050303635.1 Anaerolineae bacterium | reverse complement strand
TGTCTGACTTTCTTGGGTTTTATCAGTGTCTACGCCCAAGATTTTCCCACCGAAATCCGGGACGATCTCACCTTACTTTTTATTCTAGAAAGCATACTTATTTTATTTGTGGCCTATTGGAATCATATTGCTGAACAACAGCGCCTTAAACTGCTGATCGAGCACGAAAAAGCGATGGTCATGAAGGATTTGCTCAGCAATATTTCCCATGATCTCAAAACACCGCTAAGTGTGATTGCTTCCAACCTCTATTTACTCAAAAATATGACAGAGGACGAGCGCGCCCTTAGTTATGTTGATCGTGCGGAGCGGCAAGTTTGGCGTCTGGAAAAATCTATTCTGGATGTGATGGTGATTTCACGTCTGGATACCATCAATAACCTCGCTAATCATTCCATGGATCTTGAAAAAATGGTCAACGATTGTTTGGCGAGTTTAAGCAGTAAAATTGAGCAACATCATCTGCATGTCGAGTTAAATTTGGCGAATAACTTGCCACGCATCCAAGGCTCAGAACCAGATATGATGCGGGCTATAGAAAATCTTCTGGAAAATGCCATTAACTACACGGCAGACGAGGGAAGGATTGCAATCAAACTCAGCGCTGACCAGCATCACTTGACTATGGCAGTGCGCGACTCAGGGATTGGCATTGCGCCCGAAAATACCGAAAGAATCTTCGAGCGTTTCTATCGGGCTGATCGGGCACGCTCAATTTCAACAGGCGGCACGGGGTTAGGGCTATCCATTGTTAAAAAAATCATTGAAATGCACGGGGGCACGATCACCGTTGAAAGTCAACTGAATCAAGGCACCACGTTTACGGTGCGGTTGCCCCACCTAGTCACTACAAACCAACATCTCCACAGGTAATGGGGTCCGTGCCACGACTGCCAAAGACTTGCGTCCAATAATGCGTGTACGGCGACCCATCCCGCACCACATGCCCCAAACCCATTTCGCGGAAATTCGGGTCCATAATATTGGCATAATGACCGGGCGACCCCATCCATGCATTAAAGGCTTGTTGGACACTTGTTTGAGTACCTGCAATATTTTCCCCAATATAAATCCAGAAATAGCCTTGATCCGTGGCACGGGTGCCGACATCACTGCCATTTGAACCGGTGTGATCAAAGAATTCATTGACGGCCATATCAATACTGTGGACCGTTCCGGCATTATTCAGGAATGGATTGACAGTCACAGGATTTAAGCCATTGGCACAGCGGGCCTGATTCACCAAAGCCACCATTTCCAAACTATGATCATAAGTCACATAGTCTGGCCCTGCGCTAGTTGGTGTCAAGGTTGCCGTGGGTGTCCGCGTAGGTGTGGGTGTCGGCGTTTCGGTGTCGGTCGGCGTCTCCGTTGGTGTCTCCGTGGGCGTTTCGGTATCGGTTGGTGTGTCCGTCGCCGTCGGCGTTTCCGTATCCGTCGGTGTATCGGTTGCGGTGGGTGTTTCAGTGTCGGTCGGTGTATCCGTCGCCGTGGGTGTATCTGTAATCGTTTGACTGCCGGTTGCGGTATGCGTCGCCGTGAAAGTCTCGGTTGGCGTTTCCGTATCCGTCGGTGTATCGGTGTCGGTCGGTGTGTCCGTAATCGTTAACGTACCCGTGGGCGTATCCGATGGCGTGAATGTCGCACTCGGCGTCAATGTGATTGTAGGTATATCTGTATCCGTAAAGGTTGCCGTCGCCGTGAAAGTCTCGGTTGCGGTAAATGTTTCCGTAATCGTCAGCGTACCAGTTGGTGTATCGGTCGGTGTCTCGGTCGGTGTCTCGGTCGGTGTCTCGGTGAATGTTGCAGCATCCGTTGCCGTAGCAGAGCCATCAGCCGTGGCTGAAGAGTCAGGCGTAGCGGTTTCGGTAATGGTGCCGGTACTCGTAATAGATCCCGTCGCCGTCGGTGATGTTGACCCATCCAACGTGGCGGTTTCCGTGATTGTACCTGTACTGGTGACCGTCAATGATCCGGTCGGAGTGCTGGTCGGTGAAGCCGTTTCAGTTGGGGTCGCACTTGGTTCTTCAGTGGTAGGAACTTGGGCCACTTCGGTAAAAGTTTGCGTCGGCGGAAGAAATTGGCGGGGCGTCGATTGTAACGTATCCTGCGGTGTCGAAGTGGGACGGGTGGGCGTAATCGTCGGTGACGGTGTAATCGTTACGGTCGCTGTTGATGTCGCAGTTGCGGTCGCCGTATCCGTATAGCCCGCAATGGCCGTCGGCGTTGCATCGGTGCCGATATCATCCCACAAATTGACACCCGCAAACACAAAAAAGCCACAGAGGACAAGCAGAATCGGTATCCCAAAAATCAAAAAACTCATCAAGCGGCGCTGATTATTTTGTTCAAGTGCTAACAAGCCCTGCCGTGCTTCTATATTCGCTGGATCAAGGCTCAAGAAATGCTCAAAATAAACGCGTGCTTCCCCGGATGGAGAAATATATCCAAGCAAAAGCAACGCTTCGATATGATCTGGAATAAACCGGATAATATACTCGAGAATCTCCCGTGCTTCACGAGTTTGTCCGGCTTCTACCAATTCATAAGCTTGATTAAATTGCAGATCTGCTTCGTGATAGTTCATAAAATGCCCAACCAATTGTTTGTTACCAACTCCCTGCGTTAATCTTAACACAATTTTATATTTCAGATGGGGTGTTTAGTTAAGCGTAGGTTGAGCGCTGAACATGATAGGTGTGGGGAATGAAAAAACCTCATGAATCAGAGGGTTAATTATCTTCATGAGGTTCCTTGATATTTTAGGATATAATTGTGGATCTTATTTTGTTAGGCAGAACCTAGGGTTTAACCCAAACAAAATCTTCATTGCCAAGGAAAATTGAATACCAAGTTTGGTTATCAATGACTTCTATATCAGTGACCGTATAGGTATCGAAACCATTTCCATCATAGTCATGAGGCAATAAGAATGTGCTACCATTAGCTAGCTTAACGGGTTCACCATTTGGTGAATCATACGGTGTAAGCGGAGCGGACGCGTTAATTGTTAATTCAGCAACATGGGGAATATTCAGCGATG
>JBNLCD010000653.1:2832-3073 GCA_050303635.1 Anaerolineae bacterium | reverse complement strand
ACTGTTCCGACGAGTAGCATGGGGCGTTTATTTGATGGGGTGGCGTCCTTGCTGGGTATCTGCCAACAGACGCATTATGAAGCCCAAGCCGCAATTGAATTAGAAGCCCAAGCGGATATAACTGTCAAAACGACGCCCTATCAATTTGCGCTAGAGGAAACAGCCACGGGACTCATCATCAATCCGCAACCTGTCTTAGCGGGGATTATCCATGCGATGCAAAATGGTGTCGAGATTCCCA
>JBNLCD010000653.1:0-2822 GCA_050303635.1 Anaerolineae bacterium | reverse complement strand
TTGCAGACAGCCCAATATTTTAGAGAGCAAAATGGGCAACAAGCCATTGCCCTCTCTGGCGGTGTTTTTCAAAACGTGTATTTATTGCAACGTAGTTTACAACTTCTTCAAGAGCATCACTTTCATGTTATTTATCATCGAATTGCACCACCCAATGACGGCGGTTTAGCACTTGGTCAAGCTGTCATTGCGGCCTTGAATATAGAATAAAAAGTTAAAGGAGTTTTCTAATGTGTTTAGGCATCCCCGGTAAAGTTTTGGAAATGTATGAAGAAAATGGCACCACCATGGGACGGGTTGATTTTGGTGGCATTGTTAAAGAAGTTTGTCTCGCTTATGTGCCTGAGATTGAAATTGGCGACTATACCATTATTCATGTCGGCTTTGCTATCACCCGTCTCGACGAAGAATCTGCCCAAGAAACCTTGGCGCTGTTTCGTGAGACCGGTCTGCTCGAAGAAGAATTGTTGGCTGACGAAGAACACGCTGAATAAACCACATTGAAATAATTATTACAGAGGGAAAATCATGAAATATTTAGATGAATTCCGTGATCCGGAAGTAGCCAAACGTTTATTAGATGAAATCCATCAGATTACGACCCAAAATTGGGCTATGATGGAAGTCTGCGGTGGCCAAACCCATTCCATAATTCGCAACGGCATTGACCAACTCTTGCCCGATAAAATCGAACTCATTCATGGACCAGGGTGTCCAGTATGTGTGACGCCGCTTGAAGTCATTGATAAAGCGTTGGCAATTGCCGCCCAAGAAGATGTTATTTTCTGTTCATTTGGCGATATGTTGCGTGTGCCCGGTAGCAATCAAGATTTATTCTCGGTAAAAAGTCAGGGTGGTGATGTACGTATTGTCTATTCACCGCTGGATGCGTTGAAAATTGCGCGCGAAAACCCCAGTAAAGAAGTTGTTTTCTTTGGCATAGGTTTTGAAACGACTGCCCCAGCTAATGCGATGGCCGTTCATCAAGCGCATCAACAAGGTCTGCATAATTTCTCTATGCTCGTTTCGCATGTTCTCGTACCACCTGCCATTGAAGCAATTATGAGTTCACCGCTGAATCGTGTCCAAGCTTTTCTAGCCGCAGGGCATGTCTGCTCAGTGATGGGATACTGGCAATACGAACCCCTTATTGAAAAATATCAGGTGCCAATCGTTGTCACCGGTTTTGAGCCATTGGATGTTCTCGAAGGTATTCGGCGTACCATTGTTCAACTGGAAGCAGGTCGCGCCGAAGTTGAAAATGCCTATGCGCGCGCGGTTCAACGTGAAGGTAATATCCCTGCGCAAAATATTCTGCAACAAGTTTTTGAAGTGGGTGACCGCAAATGGCGGGGCATTGGCAATATTCCCCAAAGTGGTTGGCAACTGCGCCCGGAATATCGTGATTTTGATGCGGCTTATAAATTTGCCGTGACCGATATCCATACTCAGGAATCGTCTCTCTGCCGTAGTGGTGAAGTATTGCAAGGGTTACTGAAGCCCAATGAATGTCCCGCTTTTGGCAAAGAATGTACCCCGCGTAAACCATTAGGAGCCACAATGGTCTCTAGCGAGGGCGCTTGTGCCGCTTATTATCAATATGGTCGCTTTGTTTCAGTGGAGAGCATTCAATGATAAATCCTAATCAAGGCGTTGATTTTACCAACTGGGTCTGCCCCTTACCGTTGCGTGATTACCCCAATATTATTTTAGGTCATGGCGGTGGCGGTAAACTGTCGGCGGAATTAGTCGAACATCTCTTTGTGCCTGCTTTCGAAAATAATGTTTTGGTCAATTTGGGTGATTCCAGTATTGTCACAGTTCCCGGCCAACGCTTAGCTATGTCCACCGATTCATTTGTGGTTCAACCACTTTTTTTCCCCGGCGGATCCATCGGCGATTTAGCCATTCACGGGACTGTCAATGATTTGGCGATGAGTGGTGCCCAACCCTTGTTTTTAACGGTGGGTTTCATCATTGAAGAAGGCTTAGAGATGGCGGCGCTCGGCGGCATTGTTGATCGGATGAGTGCGGCGGCGATGGAAGCCGGTGTCAAAATCGTGACGGGTGATACCAAAGTTGTGGATAAAGGGCACGGCGATGGTCTATACATCAACACCAGCGGCATTGGTGTGATTCCTGAAAATATTCATATTGCTCCCCAAAATGCCCAAGTGGGCGATGTTGTGATTGTCAGTGGGACGATTGGCGATCATGGTATGGCTATTATGAGCGTGCGCGAAGGATTAGAGTTTGACACTGTCATCCAAAGTGATACAGCTCCTTTAAATGGGCTGGTCAACATGATGCTCAAAACGTCGTCCAATATCCATGTTTTGCGTGACCCAACACGGGGTGGTGTAGCATCATCTCTGAATGAAATTGCTAAATCGTCTAATGTCGGCATTGCCATTCAGGAACAGAAATTACCCGTTAATCCGGCAGTTGCCTCTGCTTGTGAGTTGTTAGGCATGGACCCGATTTATGTGGCGAATGAAGGCAAATTAGTTGCGATTGTTGGACGCGATGATGCTGAAGCTGTCCTTGAAGCGATGCGCCATCATCCGCTCGGTGAAAACGCGACGATTATTGGTGAAGTTGTTGACCAACATCCCGGCATGTTAACGGCACGGACAGGTATTGGCGGCACACGAGTCATCGATATGCAAGTCGGCGAACAATTGCCCCGTATTTGTTAAGGATAAAAGCTGATGTCAGATGTTTTTTCGATCTTATTGCTGGGCTTCATATTGGGGTTGGAACATGCGCTCGAACCCGATCATCTGATTACCGTTTCTATTTTGGCAAGCGAACGTAAAACT
>JBNLCD010000652.1:0-3085 GCA_050303635.1 Anaerolineae bacterium | reverse complement strand
GTTGGTTTTGCTGGATGGCTGTTACCCGACCTTTAAAATCGGTGCCATCTAAAGATTCTTCAACGACCGCAATCCACGCGGTACCGTCATTGCGCATCAAAATAAGCTGGGTATTGAGCTTGCTGGCATATTCCAACACAAGGAAATTATAGAGATTGCCGACGGTGGGGTCTTGTTCGGCAACGCTTACACCTTGATCATAGGCTTCGCTCAAATCAAAGCTAATGCCGCGCCATGTGCCCGCCGGAGCCGCCACAAAAACATCGCGCTCACCGCCATAAGCCACCCAATCAGTGGTATCTACAAATTGTTCGGTTTCAGGATCTTTGCCGATGTCCGACAGCGAACAAGCCAACATTGCTAGCAGTAACATGCTCAGTACTAATCCTAAATGAATGCTGGCGGGTAATTTTTGTTTCAGCAAGCGTTTATCTCTCCACACAATGTTCTAAATCTAGGCTAGGCCAGTTACATTTTATACTGTTTTGCTGACATCCCCAAGTAAACAAGTTTAACAGTCAGGTTCCTGTTGGGTATGATCAAAAAATTACAGTGTTTTACCATCTAATAATTTGGCCACCGTCACCGCCGACGCAATTGCGCCTTCATGCAGACCATTTCCCAAATACGCTCCGGCATGATAAGTTCGATTCTCGCCATTGGTGGCGATGATTTCCGCCCGCGTCGAAAAAGCTTGTTTGGTATACAGTGGCGTGTGATGGTTTTGCGTATGAATGATTTGCTGAGGATCAATTCTAGCAGTCAAATTATAGGCGAGATTGTAAGCAAGGGGATAATCGTCAGCTAAACCACTCAAACGGTTTAGATAGGCATTGTAGCCCGCGTCACGCCCCTTGTTTTTGCTGAAGACATCAAACTCGCTGAAATGTTGCGCACCATAGGGTGCATACATACTCATGTCAGTATGAATGACCGTTGTGGCATGATTGGCTTGCCACACACCAAAACGCCGTTGTTCCGCTTCGGTCGCATCGCTCAAGAGCTTTAAAACTTGATCGGGCGGCGTCGCGAACAAAACCGCATCGAATTCAAATTGAGAACCATCTTGAATTTGGATGCTGACGTTCTCAACGTTGCGCTGAATGGATGTAATCGTTACGCCACATCGAATATCGCCGGAGAAACGCTCTAGAATCTTTTCAATATAGGTATAGACACCACCGACGACGCGATTCCAACGGGCACCGCTTCCTGCTTCATGCAGAATGCCATAGGCTAACTCGGCGGGTAAATCGTCAATTTGGGCATAGGGAATCGAATAACTGTACATATAAAGCATTTTGAACCAGCGATATAAGGTGCCTTGCCCGAAAATGTCCCCGACTGACTTCCCTCGAAAATAGCTTTCTGGCATCTTCGCCAATTTTTGGACGCGCACAAAATCGCGAAATAATGGCAAGCGGCGTAGTTGTCGTCGCCATTGATCAAGAGTATTGGCTGAACTGTCTTGGATCGCTTGATTAGCTTGAATATAACGTCCATTTTCGAGGAAAATTTGGGTGGAAACACTCGGCACATAATCCAACTCAACACCTAAATCAGCCATAAGGGCATTGAAATTGGGACTATGATCTTTGAGAAATTCAATCACGCCGTTATCAATATAAATTCCTGCCGGAACATCTACGCCCGTGACATTTTTGTTCAGCGTGCGGATATTGCCGCCGAGGATAGGTTGTTTTTCAAACACTGTGATTGCGTGTTTTTCATGAAGCAAATAAGCACTCGCCATACCTGCCGCGCCACCGCCAATAATGGCTATTTTCATCCAGCACCCCCTAGCGCAGAATCACATCGCCGGTGAGAATTTCATAGAGATTGCATCCGGTCCAGATCGTCCCGGCAAAACCCGGATAGCCCGACGATGCATTGCAAAAATAGAAATTTTTGAAGGAGGTCTGATGATCTAAACGACCCATGCCAATATTTTCGGGGATCATATCTGAGCCGTAGGAATTGCCCGCTGGACTCCAGCAAAAACGCTCATTTGTGGTGGGGCTACCCGTCGTCTTAAAGACAATATGTTCGCGTAAGTTGGGAATATAGTAGCGTTCCATGACATCCAGCATGGATTCTAGAATTTCCTCTTTTTTCTTGCGATAGGCGGTTGGACTGCTCAATTTTAAATCGAGAAAGCGTTTATAATCAGCCACAGTCAAAAATTCCATGATCTGGTGGCCTGCCGGTGCATCGCTTCTATCATCGCTCAATAAGCCGGGTGTAGTCACCGCAAAACTTGGTTTGGAATAATCGCCGAGTTCATACATCTGATGAAATGCTTTGTTCAGATCAGGTTCTTCGGTGTGAAACAGATTCCATTTGCCGAACCCATAGTCGCGTAAATCGATGCCTTCGACCGCACAATAAGCCATATAATTTGAGGCGGAATAGGCGTAATTGAGCTTTTCGCGGATTTTGGGATTAAAGTTTTCCAGCCCAATCATTTCAGCGGCCCGGCGGGGGTCCATATTGCAAATTGTATTCTTGGCGTGGAATTCAACCACGGCGCGTTTATTCTGCAAATCCTCGGCGCGAACCCCCACAATTTGTTGACCCTTGCGCAAAAATTCAATAGCACGGTGTTCATAGCGAATCTGGCCGCCGTTGGCTTCAATCACACCCACGAGTGAGTTGATGACATGCTCAAAATGGTGCGTGGGATAATACGCGCCGCGCATATAGCCGCTAAATAACATGAGCCATGCAATAAACGATAAACGTTCTGGCGGCAACAAGAAATCCGGCCATTGCAACGCCAATAAGGTTTGGGCCTCCGCTGGTAACTCGAATTTAGCAAATACCTCTTGTAAGGTCAGTTTGCTATATTGATAGACTTTGAAAAATTGCGGCGCTTCGGGTAGGCGTTTTAGTAAATTGAGAAGCGTGGACACATTTAAAGGTGAAAAACGCGGCAAATCATCAATAACATCGGCCAAATGTTGCACCTCGTTGACGAAATTACGCAAGTTTGCGGCATCATTGGGGAATAAATTCTGCAAACGCTGGATGAGTTCGGCGTAATCATTGGGAATATCGAGTTGACATTGAGGTGTACGCATATGAT
>JBNLCD010000651.1:0-3095 GCA_050303635.1 Anaerolineae bacterium | reverse complement strand
GTTATCCTTTTCCTGTTATTCACCGCTTTGCTTTGGTACAATCAAGTTACAACCCCTATAATTTTTTGCAGTTTTGAGCTAAGGATTGAACTATTCATGGTCTCAACCACTAATCCAACCCAACTTGAAGATGAGATCACTATCCCCACTACCATGCGGGCTGTGATCAAAGCTGAAGGTAAACCCGGCCTGACCTTGGTCGATGATTATCCTGTCCCTGAGATTGGTCAGGGCGAGGTTTTGGTTAAAGTCCGCGCTGGCTCGATTTGCGGTACCGACCTTCATATTTATCGCTGGGATGAATGGGCTGAAAGTCGCCTCAATCCCCCACTGGTTATCGGTCATGAAATAACGGGCGATGTGGTAAAGGTTGCGCCCGACGTCAAGCGCGTTAAAGTCGGTGATTTTGTCTCCCTTGAAAGCCATGTGATTTGTAATGTCTGTCAATTTTGCCGGACCGGGCGTGGCCATCTGTGCGAGAACACGCAAATTATCGGTGTTGATCGTGACGGTGGTTTTGCCGATTATATTGCGATCCCGGCCCAAAATGCGTGGGTCAACAGCCCCGACATGCCCGATAATATCAGCGTCCTCATGGAAAACTTCGGAAACTCGGTGCATACCGCACTGGCCCAATCCTGTGCAGGTAAACGTATCTTGTTGACCGGCTGTGGTCCGGTGGGCTGTATGGCGATTGCCGTGGCGAAGGCCGCTGGTGCGCGTGAAGTTTGGGCCACGGATGTCAGTGATTATCGCCTCCAATTAGCGGAAACGATGGGCGCGGATCACACACTCAACCCGCTTCGTGATGATGTTGTAGCGCGCATCATGGACGATACCGATGGCGACGGTATTGATGTTTTGCTCGAAATGTCGGGCGCACCAACCGCCATTGATCAAGGTTTTGCCACGCTCAAGGCCGATGGTGAAGTCGCGATTTTAGGCTTGACGGCGAAACCGCTTCACTTTGACCTCAATAACCATGTCACATTTAAGGGCACTACGGTGCGTGGGATTGCCGGACGCAAACTCTGGCAAACATGGTTCGAAATGGACCGCCTCCTCAAGAGTGGCAAGGTTGACCTCGCGCCGATGGTCACCCATGAATTCAGCTTGGAAGAAGTCGATAAGGCTTTCGAAGTTTTTGAAGGTGGCGCGAGCGGCAAGGTCATGATTCGCCCGTAAGATGTTCGTGCAGACAAATTTCGGAATGGGCAGTTTGGCTAAATAAACAAGGATAAAACACGGGCGAGGCACGCCTCGCCCTTACACCGTGACGCGGGAACTTCATGAATTTGCATGGCTCATCCATCAACGTGCCCCTTGTCTATTTCATTTAAAATAACCCTGAAATTTATCCCTCAAAACGCCCAAATTTGCCGAAATGATGCGACGCAGAGTATAATGCAGTTATCCTGAGTAAGAATTTTCAAACAAGGAAACCCTGATTGTTAAATTTACGTGAAACACTTGAACGCTACGAAGATAACACGGTAGCACCCTACGCATTACGCAGTTCAAAGACCCAAGGTACGGCGCACGAAGATAATCCCCCCAGTTATCGCACCTATTTCCAACGGGATCGAGACCGCATTTTGCATACCACCGCGTTTCGGCGTTTAGAGTACAAAACGCAAGTTTTCGTCAATTTTGAAGGCGACTATTACCGCACGCGCCTGACCCATACTTTGGAAGTTGCCCAAATTGGCCGCACCATTGCGCGTGCCTTGGGCGCGAATGAGGATTTGGTTGAAGCGATTTGCCTGGCGCATGATTTAGGTCATCCGCCTTTTGGCCATTCCGGTGAACATGCGCTCAACAAACTCATGGAAGATCATGGTGGCTTTGAACACAACAAACAATCGTTGCGCATTGTAACCAAGCTGGAAAAACGCTATCCCAATTGGCGTGGTTTAAACTTAAGCTATGAATCACGCGAAGGGATTGTGAAGCACGAAACCGAATATGACACGCAGGATGTTGGCAAAGAATATGCGCCGGATTTACGTGGTTCACTTGAGGCGCAAATTGCCAATGCCGCTGATGAATTAGCCTATAATGCGCATGATTTGGACGATGGGTTGCGCGCGGGTTTATTAACGGCCAGACAACTCAAACAAGCCGATTTAGCCTTGTGGGATTTGGTCTGTAGGGAAGCCGGATGCGCGGATAACCATGAAGTTGATGAGTTGACACGGCATCAATTGATTCGCCGGATGCTCAATCTGCAATTGAATGATGTCATCTATTCTTCCGCCGACGCGATCAAAGAATCAGGTGTCGAAAGTCCCCATGATGTGCAAAGTCTTGACCACAATTTAATTGGTCATTCTGAGGAATATAAGGAAATGAACCGCCCCTACAAAAATTTCCTTTACAAAAACCTCTATTACCATTATCGTGTAGTACGGATGAGCCGCAAAGCTCAACGTTTCCTCTCTGAATTATTTGAAGCATATACGTCCGAACCTGCGCAATTACCTAATTCGGTACAGGCCGCTGTTGAAGAACGGGGCTTATATCGTGGTGTAACTGATTATATTGCAGGGATGACCGACCGTTATGCATTGCAAGAGTGGGAACGGTTGTATTTGCCGTTTGTACGCCCTTAAGAAATTCAGGCGATACACCCCAAAATATCATTTTAGGAGTATTAGAATATGACTGACGAACAAAAACAATATTTAACTCGTGAAGGTGCTGAGAAACTGCGGGCTGAATTGGACGACTTGGTAAATGTAAAGCGCCCGGAGTTGGCGGTTAAACTCAAAGATGCTATTTCGATGGGCGACCTCAAAGAAAATGCCGATTATCATGACGCCAAAGAACGGCAAGCCTTTTTGGAAGGTCGGATTCGTCAGTTAGAAAACATTTTGCGAAGTGCGGTCATTATTGAAGAAGAAGATAGTGATGACGGCATTATCAATGTTGGCGATACGGTGACCGTTCAAGAAGAAGATTTTGACCCCGAAACCTACCGTATTGTGGGTGCCGCCGAAGCTAATCCGCGTGAAGGATTGATCTCCAATGAAAGTCCATTGGGTTCGGCTTTACTTGGCAAGAAAAAGGGTCAGAAAGTTAAAATCAATACCGCC
>JBNLCD010000650.1:0-3108 GCA_050303635.1 Anaerolineae bacterium | reverse complement strand
CAAGACTTGCTGTTCACCTTCAAATTCACGCGTTTCGAGCGAGCCGTTGGCAATCAACGGTTGAATCATATCCGGCGACAAACCCATCAACATTTGGATATCGATGAAGGGGAGCCACACCGAAACTTTGGCTTCTGCTTGTAAAGCTTCGACGAGAAAGTCACGCAGGATGCCTAAAAAGTGATTTTCAAAGGCTAAGGTGCGCTGACAGATGGCGTTGAGTTCGGCTTGTTGGGCTGAATCTTGGGGCACAAGATAGTGCCATTGGTTGCGTGTTTTTTCGTAGACATCGTGTAACAGGGGAGCCCATTCATCGGCGATTTCGCTTTGATAGCGTTGAAAGGCGTCCTGTTTACTTTTGACATGCTGGTGGGTGGTGTGCAAGATAATGGCGGTAGCGGGTTTACCTACAACGTTGATTAATGTCTTGGTGCTGGGTTGAGATTGACCATCGGCATCGGTGATCATCCCCGACACATAACCATAATAATCTTGGTCGGCATCGGGATAAGCAACTGGATAAGTGAGGACATCCACATTTTCACGAACGTTCGCAATACGGCTCAGGCCTTCCGCCATCATAAAATAGGTATTCAGCGAGACATCAAGCAACTCAACCTCGTCGCGGATGTCTTCCCCGTAAATGAGACAACTGGCCAATTTAAGATCAACCGTTCCATAGCGGCGTAACACACGTTCCGGCATCGGTACAAAATCCAAGGCAATGGCACTCAGGCGAGTACAATCGCCGCCAAGTTCGCGCGCTTTCATATATTCAGCGGGGGCCATATCGTCTTTGAAAACAACATAACCATCGATATCGCTTGTCGGTAGATAGGTGCCATCGAGATAGCTCCCAATCACGTAAAAAGCCCGAATACGATCCGGAAAAACTTTTTCAAATAT
Organism: Anaerolineae bacterium; assembly: GCA_050303635.1. GTDB lineage: Bacteria > Chloroflexota > Anaerolineae > Aggregatilineales > J027 > JAKEEQ01. The sequence goes on along the minus strand of JBNLCD010000650.1, from coordinate 2,202 downwards.
GCCAATCATACCGGCTAAAGTGGCATCAATTTGGGCGTTATCAAAACTGTGTAAGAGCTCAATAGACATGGGTAAAATCCTTAACTTTCCTCGGCTTTAATTACAAAACACTTTACGCACCCTAAAATGTAAAGTTGCAAGCGGAGGTAGACATGCCCGATAATCGTTCGGCAAGGATTCCTAAGCTGGGTACAATAGAAGAAGGCCACTGTGTTTACTTAGTGTAGTAACGCCTGTACAGGTTGAGCATGAACGAATTAAGTGATTATGATCTGACAATTGAAGATTTACCGTTATGGATGCGCCCGAAAAAACGGCACTTCGATATCGGATTTTTGGCTGTGTTTATCATGGGCTTATTTTTGCTGGCTCCCTTGATTGTCAATCGAGGTGTGCCTCAGACTTATGCGGCGCAGGCGGAAATGTATCGCATCCAAGCTGTTTCAGATAGCTTTTTGGATGGCCAGTTTTATCCGCGCTGGGTTTGGCAATTTAATCAGGATACCGGCTCCCCCATTTTTACCTATATGGCTCCCGCGCCACATTTTTCGAGTGGATTATTTCAGGCTTTAACGGGTTCATCGGCAAATCTCACGTTGCGCTACTTTATAGTTATTAGCACGTTGTGGGGCGTTTTGAGCACGCTGGTTTTTGTGCGGCGGCGCTGGACTTCCGAAGCCGGGGTCATTGCGGCGGCGCTCTATCTCACCTCACCGTGGGTGCTGACGATTGCGCCCTATTGGCAAGTTGATGGCGGTTTACTGGTCGCCTCGGCTCTCTTGCCCTTCACTTTATGGATTTTGGACCGCCTCTTAGATCATGGGGCTGGCTTAGATTATGCGTTGTTTGGTCCCGGCTTAGCGGGTCTCTTATTATCCGAAAATGGGCTGGGTATTGTCTTAACAGGGTTGATCCTGATTTGGCTGGTCTATTTAATTCTGGTTGAGCGCAAGACAACCCATTTACGTTTGGTGGTCGGTGCGATTATTTTTGCCGTCTTAATTAGCTTGGCTTTCTATATTCCAGCCGTCAATCAACTCGATCAACTCGAATGGTCAGTAGTTCCCCGTGATATTCCAAGCGAAACCCAAAATTTTTATGCACTGCCGTGGCAAAATGACCTCATTTCAGACACAACGCTCCCTTATTATCTGGGGATTGGATCCAGCGTGTTGGCGTTGTTGGCTTGCGGATGGTGGTTGGGGGCGAGTGTCACACGCAAACAACGTTTTCCGGCGCTTTACTTTTGGAGCGGTGTATGGCTTGGTTTAGCGGTGTTGATGCTCTTGAATGACAATGAGATTCTCTGGTCGCCGTGGCACGCGATTGAACCGCTCACGACCAGTGATTTGTTTGGTCTGTTCAATTTTAGCGCGGTGGTCTTAGTTGCCATCACGTTATCTGACGTGTACACGCACCTGCAAACATCAGCCTATCGTCAGGCGGTGGTGGGTGTGGGCATCCTGCTCCTGCTGAGCAATTTAAGTTATCTGCGCGTACCGGATTTTACCGATCAATCGATTACATCTCTTGCCAGTTATTCTGCATGGGAACAAGAATCGGGTTGGCTAAGTACCTTGCCCAATGGCCACTTAACGTCCGCAGAACCCATTGATCACACGGACACGCCTGTTTTTGCCGAATTTAGCGAATCCCTCCCTGAAAATTCAATTGTTACCGTGGAAGACAACACGCTTTATCGTGAATTACGCGTGTATACGCCGCGTGAGAATCAGCTTATTTTCCATACCCATGACTATCCCGGTTTGACGCTTCAACTGGATCATGCGGATAGCGCATTCCACGCCGAAGCTAACAACACAGCGCTAGTCACCACCATTCCCGCGGGTGAACATCTTGTTCGGATTGAATTTCAAACCACAACTTTCCATCAATTTAGCTTGGGCATTAGTGGCCTAGCGCTCGTTCTGTTAATCCTGATTGGCTATGCCCTCGAAAACAACACACCGCATTCATAGACATTTACGTCAAGGAGACAAGCTAATGTCATCTCCAATGGACTCACTTACCCTTACCCCTGATAGTTTGATAGATTTACAACTACATACAGTTAATAGTGATGGCCAATGGCTTCCCGCCCAACTTATCGACCATCTAAAAGCGGAAGGATTTGCTTTAGCGGCGATTACGGACCATGATCGCGTCGATACCATTCCAGCCGTGCAAGCAATCGCTGTTGCC
>JBNLCD010000649.1:0-3140 GCA_050303635.1 Anaerolineae bacterium | reverse complement strand
GTGATTTTATCGCTCACACTCATCACCACACTCATATTGTGTTCAACCAACATGATAGTACGATCACCGAGGGTGCGAATATCGTTAATGGTTTGCATCAATTCGGGGACTTGTTCAGAGGCCATGCCAGCCGTAGGTTCATCTAACAACAATAACTGGGGTTCGGAAGCGAGCATAATCGCCAGTTCCAGTTTCCGTTTAGCACCATGCGGTAAAGCACTCGCCAAAATGCGTTCTTGGCCACCTAACCCGACAATATCGAGGGATTCCAGGGCTGTACGTTCGTAGGAGGAAAAACGGGTGTAATGCGAGAAGATAACCATCGAATCACTATCGATGGCTTGGGCCGCCAAGCGGACATTTTCGAAAACGGTTAAGTTGCCAAACACATTCGTCACTTGAAAAGAGCGGCCAATCCCTAAATGGGCTCGGCGGTGTAATGGCATACGGGTGATATTACGTCCGTTATAGATTAAGGTTCCACGGGTCGGACGTAAATTGCCCGTTAAGAGATTGAAAAATGTCGTTTTGCCTGCGCCGTTCGGTCCGATAATGCTATGGAGGTGACCTTTCTCAACTTGGATTGAGACATCGTTCACGGCCACCAATCCCCCAAATTCTTTCCGCAGATTTTGGGTTTCCAAAATAATATTGCTCATGAGATTGTCCTGAAAAGATAGTAGCTAAAGGATGAGGCAGACTATTTATCCAGTCTGCCCCATGATTACTAACCCAAACGTTGCTAAATTAAGCGTATGTGGAAGCGCTTATTCACCTAAGCAGGTTACCTCTTCGCTGGAACGATCTGCTGGAGCAAGACACGGCGGTGTTGTATCTTCAGCGCTGACTTCTTGAAGCCATTCATAATAAGCATAATTTTCAGCTTCTACGTCAACAATTTGACCAACATACATCGGAACCAAAGCTTGGTGATCTTCCGCCCGTATGTGATAAGTACCTTTAGGACCTTCCCATTCCAAACCTTCGAGAGCGGGGATGAGGTCAGCTGGATCAGTGGAACCGTCAGTTTCTTCCAAAGCGGCGACCAAAGCTTGCGCGCTGGCAAAACCACATTCGGTGAAGAGATCGGGCGGATCGCCTTCGAAATCTTCCATATGACGTTCGACCATCCAGTCGTTTACTTCGTTATCGGGAGCGGTGTAATGGTAAATGGTGAAACCAATGAGGCCTTCATCAGAGGCGTTGGTGGCGGCTTCAATATCGTTAGAATTGAAAGCGCGGACAACGGCCAAGTCATCCTTCAAACCGAGGTCGTCGATTTGTTGGAAGAGGGTGATACCACTGGCACCGGCCCAGGTGATGACCACAAAGTCAGCACCACTCTCGCGGACAACCGTCAAGGCTTCGGTGAAGTCGGTGGTGTCAGCGGCGACCAAAACTGTATCCATCGCCGGAGTAGCACCTACTGCTTGCAAACCGAAATCGAAAGCGGCCGCGGAACCTAAACCAAAGGCGTTATCCACTGCCAATTGGACATAATTGGTGCCAAGCTCTGCAACGGCATAATTTGCAATGGCGAATGCATCTTGGAAGCTTTGACGACAAGCACGGAAAGTAAATTCATTGAAATCTGCGCCAGTAATACCAGGATTAGCACTTGGTCCAGCCAACAAAACAATTTCATATTCTTCAGCGGCGGCTTGCAACCCACCAACAACAGGACTGCTAGCGGTACCTTGTAAAACTTCAACACCTTCAAGTTCAATGAGCTCACGCACTTGGCTGTTGGCTTCGTCAATATCGCTCGCGTTGTCACGGACGATAACTTCAATGGGACGACCAGCAACTTCCATGGTGCCATCGGTGGCATATTCTAAACCAAGCATGAAACCTTGGGTTTGTTCAAAACCGTATAAAGCTAATGGGCCACTATGGTCAGTTAAGAGACCAATTTTCAAGGTGTCTTCTTGAGCATCTTGTTGGGTGGTGGCGGGTGCTGTTGTGCTGGCGAAGCTGGGCAAAGCCAGAGCCAAAACAGCAATTAACACAATAAGTGTTGTGAAAAAAGATTTGCGATTAAGCATGGGGTTATATCTCCACTGATATAAAATTTAAAAAGTTAAAAAAATCTTCCATATCGTTTGGGTACGCTTATTATTGTAACGATTGTTCCGATCTTCGCAAGCCATCTTAGTCTATCAATTATCGGATGATTAAAACGTTTTGGAAGATAATAATAAAATCGGGTCGTGTTTTCTGGAAAACGCGACCCGCTGATAAATTCTATTCGCAATCTATCGGTTCATACATCAGTTAGTTATGTAAGAGTATGACTTGATTGCCATTTACCCAGACGAAATCCTCACTGCCAAGGAAAATCTCGTACCATGTCACGCCATTCATAACATCTGTATCTGTCACAACATAGGTATCAAAACCGTTGCCATCATAATCGTGGGGTAAGATGATATCTTGGCCGTTGGCCAGCTTAGCTTGGCCACCAGCCGGAGCATCATAGGCCGCCACATTTGTTCCGGCATTAATCTGAATATCTGTCACATGGGGAACGTTCAGTTGATTAGTCAATGGCGCCATTCCTTCAGCCCGAATACCGTAATCCATGCTTGTCATCTCATACCAAGTGCCACCACTGTCAAATTTATTGGTTTGATTGTAGGTTAAACTTGTATCACCACAGACAAAGCGATTGGTTGAGTCGGCAAAGTCCAGACCAATGAACAGCGGACCACCCGCGGTAGTGTAGGTCAACGGAATATCATACCAGGTAGACGCCGGGTACTGTGCAATGCCGGTAACATTGTTGGGGCCGAAACGGGCGACTTCCGTCCCAGGTTCGCCACCTGGACCAGTATTATCATACATCACAACATCGAACGTGGCGGTAGTGGGGCCCAGTCCAAACATACAGATGCATACCTGCTGAATCTGGTACACCGGGCCTGGGATGGTGAATAGTGTGACCATGGGCGTAACGACGTTGCCGTTTCCGTTTTCGAATGTGCCATCATCCATGACCATTCCGCCTGTACAATTAGTTGTAATGGCCTTGGGAATTTCAGCCACATCATTTGCACCAGCGGATTCTGCTTGAACTATTCTTGGAGAGGATGTTAATACTGGACTGGCGAAGGCTATCAATAAAATAACTAAAACACCTA
>JBNLCD010000648.1:0-3141 GCA_050303635.1 Anaerolineae bacterium | reverse complement strand
ATCCTGAATTAGCCAATAATGTCAAAACAGCCTGTCAAGCATTGGCGCGTATGGTAAACCGTCCTTTCCAATATATTGAACCGGATGGGGAGACACGTGTCCCAGCTTTTTCACGGATGAATGCTGTACGTCAATCTGAATTTTCGTTAAGCACGGCTGAGCCCGAAGCGGTTGCCGAATCTGCTTCTACTGCCACATTGAATTCAGTGCCTGCCGAAGATTATCCGGTTATTCCATTGATGAGTTTGCCAATTGATACCGATCGTTGGAAACTTGAACACACCGCCGATGGTGTACAGTGGCAACGCCGCTCAAATTGGTGGGTGAGTTATGCCGGACGGATTATCATCTATACAGGGGTTGCCATACTTTTCATTTTGTTGGGGATTGGCACACAAAATAACGGGTTTGCCGACGTGGAACCGGCTTGGTTACCACGGATTGGCCTCGTGATTGCGGGTATTATTTTCCTCACAATTGGCTGGACAGTCTGGCAATTATTGCGCACCAGTGAAGTGGTGATTGACACGTTCAAGCAAGAAGTCTACGAAAAATCACTGGTCTTGCCATTCATCAATTGGGTGGTTCCTTTTAGTGAGATTGATTATGTGGTGCTCAGTCAAACCCAAGCACGTCCGCAAGGTCGTCGGCAACGGACTGATCCGATGAATATTGCCCAGGATGTATGGCTACATATTGCGCAAGGCGATAAATTCTATGAGGTGGTGGATTTAGGCAATATCGAAGGGCGCAGTTTGATGTGGGACAATGTGCGTCAACATCATCATAATGCGGTGCGCCGATCAATTCATCTCGCTGAATATGATACCCCCGCCCATCATGCAGCAACCCATATTGCCGAACGCATCAATGTGCCCTTATATTTGGATATCATTGAATAAGAGCTTTTAACCCAATAGAAAAAATTATATATCCCCAACGTCTTTAGCTGATTATAGACGTTGGGGATGTTTTTTTAAGCTAAATCGACAAATTGAGCGATGCGTGTTAAATAATCTTCATCTTGGAGTGGATCATAATCAGGGCGCAAATGTCGATTAATAAAATAAGTGGTCGCAGTGGCTTTAAAACTCTCAAACCCTTGTTGAAGTTCCCATTCAGACTCAATAAGCAACAATGTCGCTTGAGCCAGATGCGCCATCAAATCAATCACCCGACGGATATGAGCTTGGGCATAGTCCATATCTTGGCTTACCAATTGTTTTAACATTTGTTGTAAACGGGTAGTTGCTTGCCGAATTGCGCCAACATTTTCTTGCAGAACATCACTCTTTATATGACCAAGTTCTTGTTCGATAAAGGCAAATAGTGGTACATGAATTTGGTAGCGTTGCATATCACGCAAAACCTGTAAACAAAGCACATTGTGGGTCCCTTCCCAACTTTCGAAAACGATCATATCCCGATAGAGACGCGGCAACACGCTGAAGCTTTCGATTGCACCATTACCGCCTAATACTTCAATGGCACGGTGGACCATTTCCGTGCCGCGAATGCTGGTAATGTACTTATTGATATTGACCAGCAGGCGGTATAAATTTTGCTCATCTTGAGTGGCTTGCCCTGTTTCCATTTTGTCTAGCAAATGGGCGATAAAGAAGCCGGAAGCGGTACTCGCCAACGCTTCAGTATATAAATCGGCTATCGCTTCTTGCACGAGGGGGTAGTGAGCAATCGAGTGACCAAAAGCGCCACGATGACAGGCATAGTGGGCGGCTTCAACATAGGAACGCCGCATAATAGCCGCACAAGCGATTGCATTTAGTAAGCGTGATGTGTTCAGTACGAGGGAAACGGTGTTCTTAAAACCATCTTCCAATGCCCCAACTGGATACGCAACCGCCTCAACAAAATCAACTTCTGCGCTGGCTAATGTACGCGTGCCCAATTTATCTTTGAGACGCCGGATAAAAAATCCATTGACTGAACCATCAGCTAGGTTGCGTGGTACTAAGAACAAACCTAATCCGCGAGTACCATCTTGCGAACCAACAGGACGCGCAGTCATAAGAAATTGTTCAGCGTTGATGTTCGAGCAGAACCACTTTTCACCCGTGATACGCCATGATCCATCATCTTGTTCAATGGCTTGGACGGCATTGGCGCCAACATCACTCCCGCCTTGCACTTCGGTTAGAAATTGAGCGGCGTGGTTCATGTCATTGTAATTGCGAGTTAATAAAGCGGGTAAGTATGTGGCTTGTCAATCAACCGAACCAACCTGTTGGAGAGCGCGAATCATGCCCGATGTACAGGCTAAGGAACACATATGGCCACCTTCGCCGTTATGGCCCAGTAAGTAGTACAAAGCCATCTGATAGACGACATTACCGGGTTCACTTTGCTGATGCATGAGACCCGCTTCCCAAACCAAGTCGCCGATTTTATCGTGATGGGGATGAAATTCAATTGCTTCAAGGCGTTCACCTACACCGGACCAACGGTTGAGTTGGGGATGATTATGGCGTTGATCTTCTTCTTTGGCGGCAATATCAATCACCGTGGCACATTGTTCGCCAAATGTACTTAACTCGTTGTAAAGGGCTTCATAAGCTTCGGGACCCAGATAGCGTTGCAGGGTACGTTGCAAGTTGGTATCGCTTGTAAAGAAATTATCGGGTTTACCAGCTAACCAAGCTTGTAAATCACGGCGACCCTGTTCGATATTATCGGTTGTCTTCGTTTCAACTGATGGGGACATAATATTGGCTCCTTTTAAACTAAAATAATTTTCATAATCAAATCATAATTTGATTTTAGCAAGAAGCACTAAACTTGCCCAACACAAGCAAATCTAAATATAATCTTGCAATAGTCAATCAAGGATAATTTATATGGCCGTTAAAACTGATTTAGAACATGCGAGTTTTGTTGAAATTTTGGCAAGTTATGATGTCGGAGATATGTTGTCTGTCGAACCTTTAAAAGCAGGAACCGTCCAGACTATTTATTGGATCAACACGACCACGGGCTCTTTTATCTTTAAATATTATGAAAATCGTCCACTAGAGTCTGTGAAATTCGAAGCTGCGGTAGTTAACTATGTTACTGAGCAAGATTTTCCGACAGCGACGGTGATCAAAAACAAAGAAGGTGAAGCGGTTGGTGTTTACCAAGCTA
>JBNLCD010000647.1:0-3148 GCA_050303635.1 Anaerolineae bacterium | reverse complement strand
TCAGGGAGCAATTGGCGCATCAACATGATGATACGCAGTACCTGTGCTGGGCCACCACTACAATTTACCCCAATGACATCTACATCCATTTTGGCTAGTTCACGAGCGACATGGTCCGGTGTATGACCCAACACAGTACGGTCATCCCGAGTAAACGTCACCTGAGCAATAATCGGTATGTCCGGTGCAATTTCTCGGGCGGCTTCAACGGCCGTTTTCATTTCCCGGATATGTGACATCGTTTCAAACAACAGGAGATCCACGCCGCGAGGTTGGGCATTCACTAGCGCATCAATCTGTTCGTAGAATGCTTCTTTCGCTTCGTTGCGCGTAACCCGCCCTAACGGGGCCAGACGGATGCCCAACGGCCCAACGGAACCCGCCAGCAGCACATTTTTGAAGGAACTGTCAATGATACGATGGGCAATATCAACGGCCGTTTGATTGATGAGTGCCACCTTATCCTGTAACCCAAATTCAGCCAGTTTGTATCGGTTGGCACCAAAAGTATTTGTTTCGATAATGTCTGAGCCAGCGTCAATATAGCGGCGGTGAATATCGGCGACGGTTGCCGGGTTTTCCAGGTTCAGATTTTCAAAGTTATGGTCTGCGGTAGCTGCTCCCAACGAGTGCAAATAGGTTCCCATGGCCCCATCCAACAATAACGGCCGTTGTTCAAGCGTGTTCAAAAACTGTGTTCTGTCCATACGATTATCTTCCCAATAAACAAAACAGAGCAGTCAGCTTTTGCTGACTGCTTTGTTTAGATGTAAGTCGTGTGAGGCGATCAATTATCGGTTTCAGGTGAACCGAAAAACAAACTTTGAATGAGTGGAGCGGCTGCCTGATTGTCCAAGACCAATACAGACGCACCTTGTGGGGTCCGATAGCTGGATACATACTCAAAACCCAGCACTTCATTACGAATATTGTCAGTTTCAATTTGGGCCACAACCCGCCCTAATTTTACCAATTGGTCCAGGCTCAAGTCCGTCATAATGCCGTTTTCTAGCTGTTGGTACAAAGTAGGTGCGCGTGTGAGCATATCTGTGACACCCAGAGCGAGCGCTTTGTTGCGTACAGCCAAAACAACTTGTTGCTGCCGCTGTGCCCGGTGAATATCGCTGTCCCCGTGCCGCGTACGCGCAAATTTCAATGCTGTCAGACCATCAAAATGCTGTTGACCTGCGGGAATGTACAATGGATCATAGCCATAATTCATGTCGGGATAAGTCGGATCATTAATTTCATACGGAACGTACACATCAATTCCACCAATCGCGTCAATCCCGCGGATGACGGCGCTAAAATCCACCATAGCGTAATGGTGGATAGGAACACCCAGGTTATATTCCACTGTCTGCATCGCCAGCGCAGCGCCACCCAGCGGATTATTGCCTTGGGAGCCATAGACAAAGGCTGTATTGATCCGGTCTTGTCCATATCCGGGAATGGCGACATATAAATCGCGCGGAACAGACAAAATAGAAGCGGTTTTCCCTTCGGGGTCAATAGAGACTATCATCATAGAATCGGTACGGGAAATAAACGCTTCGCCGGGACGCCGGTCGATGCCCATCATCAGAATGTTGACGCGTTCTGTTCCCGACCAGGGTTCATTTGTAGGAATGAGTGTGGGCGTTGGCTGCCCAAGCGCTAGCGTAGGGACGGCAATCGGACCACTTTGGTCAAATGCCAAGGTGATATCGGATACTTCAGCGACAGATTGTTCTACAGGGTTTAACGGCCGTGCCAAAATGACACGCGCCGTAAGAAAGGCAAAGATGACAACAGCGATGCCTGATAATATAAATGCAATGGCCAATGTATATGTCAGCCATCCGGGTAATACAGTTCGATTATTGCGCAATTGATGCTCCTTCGTTTATCGTTCCAAGATAAACATTTACCTAGCGCACTTCCAATAAATTGTGCTTTTCGCAATGGCGCTTTCAGAATAGGCGCTTTTAGCAAAAGTAAATTATACAGATAATCCGGGCTACGTCAGGCCAGATAAAAAACGATTTGCCTACTAATTAGCAATTCTTAACCGTTTGGGTGGGTTGGCTGGGGAAACGGCCGTTAATAAACCAAGCTATCCAATGTAAATGAGGTGAGTCTTTTAATTGATTGACGCACCATGTAACCAGTATGATAATTACCTGATGGAGCAATGTTTCATTTACCCGACAACATCATTTGAAATCCATGTATTGGAGAAAAGCACTTATGCAAGCCCCACTATTAGATAAATTCAACCGCCCGATTCGAGACTTACGTATTTCGGTTATTGATAAATGCAACTTTCGTTGTCCTCACTGCATGCCTGCAGAAATTTTTGGTGCCGACTATGATTTTCTGCCCAAACAGATGTTGTTGAGTAACGATGAGATTGTGCGGTTGGCAAGCCTCTTCGCCAAAATCGGGGTAACCAAATTTCGTTTAACCGGTGGTGAACCTTTGATTCGACCCCAATTACCGGAACTCATCGCACGGTTGGCTCAAATTGAAGGTGTGGATGATTTGGCCTTAACCACCAATGGTTATTTTTTGCCCAACCATGCACAGGCACTCAAAGATGCTGGTTTGCATCGGTTGACGATTAGTTTGGATTCGTTGGATGATGACGTATTCGCTCAAATGAATGGTGCAAAATCAGATGTGGCTACCGTATTGCAGGGATTGGTAGCCGCAGAAAAAGCAGGGTTTACGAATATCAAGATCAATGTGGTGGTGCGCAAAGGCGTCAATGACCATACGCTGGCGGATTTGGCACGATATTTCAAAGGGACTGGCCATATTGTGCGATTCATCGAGTATATGGATGTGGGCAATTTGAACGGGTGGAAGCTGGATGATGTACTGCCCGCTGAAGAAATCTTACGCCGAATCGATCGGGAAATGCCTATTGAACCAGTCTCGCCCAATTATGCAGGCGAAGTGGCTACCCGGTACAAATATCGGGATGGGGAAGGGGAAATTGGCATGATTGCTTCTGTGACACGGCCGTTTTGCGGGTCATGTACACGGGCGCGGTTATCCAGTGCCGGGGAGTATTACACCTGCCTGTTTGCCCATCGCGGCACCGATTTACGTGAACCGATGCGCAACGGTGCCTCCGATGAAGAGATGCTGGCACTGATTGGCG
>JBNLCD010000646.1:0-3162 GCA_050303635.1 Anaerolineae bacterium | reverse complement strand
AGTCGGCAAGCGGGAGCCCGTCGTTTTGTGTCCGTGCATGTTCTCGTCCCCGATGATTGGACGGTGCGACAGGGACATGATGTCCTCGAAGAGATTGAAGCCGCTGTTCAACAAGAATTCGAAATGATGTCGGTCTTTACCCATCTTGAACCCCTCGACGATCCGGCCTCGTGGGCGGATGTGGAACTTGACCGCGATTTCCATTGATGACGATATTTTAACGTCAGATTTGGTTTCGTCTTACGCGCAGAACCGCGTGATTATTGAGTTGTTCCCAAAACAAGCGGCTAATTGGGGGATTACCGGACCCATTCAAGATTCGGCTATTTCCTGAACCAGAGTCTTAAGGCTCTGGTGTGCCAAACCTCATGTTATTTGAGCTACATTGTAACTTTCATAAAAAATTATTATTTTACGGCTTCAACTTGTGATAATCTTCACATAGGATTGGAATAGTTTTAAAGGGATTTTTCAGTATGAAGCCAGTGATTATTGTTGTCGATGATACCCTGCAAACTTTACGCTTAATTGAGAAAATGGTGGGCCATGTCTGTCCAGAATATGACGTCATCGCTTTTGATTCTGCCAGTGATGTGCTCACCTATGTTGAAACCGACGTGCCGAGTCTGATTATTAGCGATATTCAGATGCCTGATGTGAATGGCTATGATTTGATGGAAGCCATTTATGCCCAATACGATGTGTATCAATTGCCGATGATCCTGTTGAGTTCGTGGGCCAATCATGATAACGACGCGCAAATCCAATATCTGCTAGAAGACCGCAATTTGCCGATTGTGCCGATTGCCTGTAAGCCGATTAATTTGAAAGATTTACACGCCAAGATTCTAAAAGCATTGGCCCATCAAGTTCACTAATTTAACTCCCTCTTTTTTCAGAAAATCGCTAAAATGATGATATATCTATATCGTCATTTTTTGCTGGGTAATTATCTGCCCTCAGTCAAATCGCTGACCACCACGGGAAAGTAGTAGCCAAATGTTGACCACTCCGCGCTTGATTTTGCGTCGTTTTAGCCTTGATGATTTACCGGCCTTTCTCGCTTATCGTAATGATCCTGAAGTCGCGCGCTATCAAGGTTGGGATAGCACGACTGAAGAAGAAGGCCGCGCGTATATTGAGTATCATCAACATATTGAACCGCATGAACCTGGTTGGTTTAATTTTGCCATTATCGAAACAGCCACTCAAAATCTTATCGGCGATATTGGCCTGAATATTCTTGAGCATGACCCCCAACAAGCGAAAGTTGGTTATTCCTTGGCCCGTCATGCGCAAGGCAATGGTTATGCCACAGAAGCTCTGCGCGCCGTTTTGGATTATGCCTTTGGTGAATTGAAACTGCACCGCATTTCGGCGACATGTGATGTGGACAATCAGGGATCGATTGCCTTGCTTGAGCGGGTGAAATTTCGGCGCGAAGGTCATCTTATCGAGAATTATTTTGATAAGGGTGAATGGACCAGTGAGTATTTATATGCCATGTTGCGGCGGGAATGGCAAACCTCCGATTCCTAAACGGGGTATCGCGTAATAGCGACGTTTCAGCTAAGATACAGCGGTTAACGGTATCAGGATTGACGGAGTAATTTTTCGTTCGATGACTTTTGAGGAATTAACCACAAATTTACCCCTTATCACCGGGGTGCTTTTTGGTATCAGCATCCTTTTCATCCTAATCTCCATCATATTTTTTAGACGCGGACGGCGGGCTCCTTATTGGACGCAACGGCGGAGTGCGGGTGAACAGGGCTTGCGTATCCTGATGATTGCCGTTTTCTTTATAACCCTGAGCGGTATTTCGTGCGGGATGACCCTTGTTTATAACTATATTCAACCGGATGAAACCGTCGAAGATGACAATACAGCCGTTGCTTTTACCACCAATACGACTGAACCAATAACTGAAGTCCCCACGTTGGAAGTTACGGCGACCATACCTGTAACGGATACGGAAGAACCCACCGTCACCGTGGAACCAAGTTTGCCCACAGATTTACCCGATTCATCTGATGATTCTAATGCGTCCAGTTCAGCCAGTGAAACTGAGACAGGTGCAGATAATAATCCGACTGAAGTCGATACAACAGCTTCGCTCGAACCCTCGGCCACGGATATTCCACCGAGCGCCACCGCCACGGACGAACCGACCGCGACCGACACAGAGCAACCACCCACGCCAACAGATACCATTGCGCCGAGTGCGACCGCGACGGATATGCCCACGCTGGTCCCCAGCGAGACGGCAACGCCAACCCTAACACCCATGCCGCAAGCGACCGCAATCACGCAAAACACGGTTCTGAAACCATTTCGCACACCATCTAGCCAAGCCAAGCTAACTATTCGGGAAGTGGCGAGCGGAGTCTCTCCACGTCAAGAACCACTCAATGCCGGCCGCAGTTTTGGTTCCGATTTACGACGTCTCTATTATTTTGTTGATTTCGAAAATATGGTAGGCGGCAGTTTATGGCAAGTGCGCTTATATCGCAGTGGCGCGTTGGTTTATGAGCAACAAGCCTTGTGGGGAAATACCGCGAGCGGCGACGCCTTCTTTTTTATTGCGCTACCCGATGGCTTTGCACCCGGTGATTACGAACTCCAACTCGTTATCGGCGAGCAAACCGACCCTATCACAACCACCGGTTTTTCAATTACCAGCTAAGCCACGCAAATCCCGCTATTCTTATATCTAAGCGGCGAAGCCGATGTGGTTCGCCCTGCCCAGCCACCGATTATTTTCCGCCCTTTATTTCAGATTTTGCGTAATTGGTCTGTCTCGCAAATAAAGCGGAAACATTTTCTCGCTGTGAAACGCGGTAGGCTGAAGCCATACCGCTATTCTAAAAACAAGCAGGCTAAAGCAAGCTTCGATTCTCAGTTTAGATATGTACATCTGGCCGACATACCCCGTCAATTGCGAGACGGACCAGTAAGTTTTATTTTTCCTAGGTTTGATTAAGAATATATATTATACTCGTAGCTAATCGGTCATGATTATAGATTAACGGCTAAAGCAACGGACAATGCAATATTGTTTAAGAATTGAATACGGGTGATAGCCCTGACCCCCTCTCCCCCTCTCCCGCGTTTTTCAGGGGGAGAGGAGGAACTTAGTCCAAAAATGGCAAGGATGTACAA
>JBNLCD010000645.1:0-3163 GCA_050303635.1 Anaerolineae bacterium | reverse complement strand
CACTTGAACCAAGTGGAATCAGGAAAGTAGTACCCGCAATCGTCTTGAGCGACTACTTAACCGTTCATGTCGGGCATGTTGATGTCGAGCAAAATTAAGTCAGGAGAAGAAGCGCGTGCGGCATTAAGGGCCATTTCACCGTGAATTGCGGGCCGTACTTTATACCCCTGTTCGCTGAGCATGGCCGTTAGAACATCTAAATTAGCAGGCGTATCATCAACAACTAAAATATCACCTTTTGCACCTGATTGCATTTTATTTTCCTTTAGCAGTGTCAATTAAAGCCATTATTTTGTCAAAACGATAAGTCCGGGCGAGTTGGGCAACGAATTCTGCCACTTGGGGATATTCCGGCTGAATAACTTCAACAATACTCGCAATTTTTTCGCGATCAATTTGCTTGGATGCTTCGTAGAGTTCCCCAAGTAAACTATCGGGAATGACATCCAGCGTCGGCGTAGCGGTTTCTTCGGGCGAGTCGCTGGTGGAAATGTCTTGATCGTCATATACATATTGGACGCCTAAGAAGATGCGCATCTTCTCAAAGATTTCATATTCGCGAAACGGTTTGGCCACATAATCATCACACCCCGCTTCATAAATCGCTTCTTGCTCAAAATTAAAAACGCTGGCGGTCAGACTAATCACAACCGTGTTCTGACCCTGTTCCGTCGACTTGATAAATTGCGTGGCTTCAAAACCATCCATGACCGGCATCCGCATATCCATCCAAATCAGGTGAGGTCGCCATTCTTGCCAGATTTCAATTGCCTCTTTGCCATTGGTCGCTTCTTTGACGGCAAAACCAACGGCTTTTAAGAGCCGCACCAATAGCGAGCGATTTTCAAAACGATCTTCAACAACCAAAATCCGATAAGATTTTTGATG
The DNA here is from genome assembly GCA_050303635.1 of Anaerolineae bacterium. GTDB lineage: Bacteria > Chloroflexota > Anaerolineae > Aggregatilineales > J027 > JAKEEQ01. Next base: position 2,275 of record JBNLCD010000645.1, on the reverse strand, counting down.
GGGGGCTAAACCCATGACGCGACGATGTTGTCGCCGTTGGGTTGGGGACGCTTCATGATGCGCCAAGACCTTCACGTAAAAATAAAATGTCGAGCCCTGTCCAACTTCACTCTCAACGCGGATTTCACCATCTAAAACCTCGACGAATTGCTTGGTGATGGCCAACCCCAAACCCGTCCCTTCGTGGCTGGAGTCATTTAGTGAAGTTTGGACAAAGGCGTCAAAAAGGGTGGTGACTTCATCGGCAGGAATACCGGGTCCGGTGTCACGAATCTCAAAATAAAGCTCAATCTCGTCGCTGTCGGCAATGGCTTGACTATGCACCTTAATCGTAACCTCGCCTACTGACGTAAATTTGATGGCATTGCCAAGCAGGTTAATCAAGATTTGGCGAAGTTTGCTCTCGTCTGTGAGTAGATATTGCGGAATCGAGTCATTCAGATCAACCTTTAAATGAATACCCTTGCGCTCGGCCCGTAGTTCAAACATCTCTTGCAAGGAATTCATGAGTTGATAGAAATCAAAATGGCTTTTCTTTAAACTGACATGGCCGGCTTCAATTTTAGACATTTCCAAGACATCATTAATCAGATCAAGCAGATGCTGGCCACTGCGGAAAATGGTACGCACATTTTCTTTTTGTTCATTTTCTAAATTTTGGTCACGTAACATGAGTTGCGTAAAACCCAGAATAGCATTTAAGGGGGTGCGCAGTTCATGGCTCATATTCGCCAGAAAACGACTTTTGGCCCGATTCGCAATTTCGGCTTGTTCTTTGGCTTTCTTGAGTTCGGTTTCAAAGCGCTTGCGGACCGTAATATCCCGTAGAATACTTTGAAAGCCGGTGACCTCTTGATTGTCGTCAAAGAGCAATGTGATTTTTTGCTCCGTCCACATTTCACTACCTTGCGCGGTCACTATGGGGACTTCCAACATGGTTTCTGGAATGCGGCGACGTGGGGTCCCTTCAAAAAAATGACGCATCCGGCGTTGCCATTGGGGTACCACCAAATCAATATAGGCACGCCCAATAATATCGTCGCTGTGTCCTGTAATCGATTTAAGGCGCGGATTGACATACGTAAAAAGGCCGTTGGCATCCAACGTGAAAATAGCATCGCCCGCTTCTTCAATAATTTTGCGGTAACGTGTTTCGCTTTTTTCAATGACGGCCCGCGCTTGTTTGCGTTCGGTGATATTGCGCAACAAAGCCATGACTTCGTTGTCAGCACACATGGCTAACCGGACTTCAAAAAATAATAATTCACTGGCCGTGTGTTGCTGATATTCATAGAGTTGGGTTTGACCGCTGTCTAAGGCACGCCGAACATATTTTTTTAATTCCTGAGCGGTTTCTTTTTCCCAATATGATTCAAATTCCGCGTGGATAATATCATCCGGATGAATGAGCGGGTTAAGGTCGTCTTGCACCTGATAATCTAGAATAATGCCATCGGCATGGAGGCGGAACATTTGATCCGGAATGGCATTTAACATGGCCCGACTTTGCTCATCATGTTGCTGAATTGATTCATAGAGACGGGCATTTTTGACGGCAATAGACAACAGATGGGCTAATTCTTCTAAAATATCTGAATCATCATGGGTAAAAAAGTAGGGTTGATGATGATCTAAGGATAAATGGCCAATGACTTCATCATAAATCAGAATCGGAGCAGTCGCCCACGAATGTAACCACTCATAGCCTTCAACATGCATCCAATTTTCATATTCATAGACATTGGGGAGCACCACTGGTTTTTTTGTCTCAAGAATTTGCCGAAGTACAAAATTATTTTCAGCGTCAAATTTGAAATCAGGATCAGGGTTTAAACCGCGTTCGGCTAAGCCTTCCCCTAGCACAAAATAGGATTGGCCCCGTTCATTTAATAACCATACGGAGGCGGTGTCATACGGCAAAATTTGTTTGAGGTGCTGTAAGGCCCGTTGGAGAACTTCTTCTTGATCTAGCGTGCTCGTGATTTCCAAACTAATTTGACGCAGGGTGCTGGCCAACGCACTCCGGCGGGACATTTTCTGAAAATCAACGGCACGACTAAGCGCATACCCAATTTGTTCTTGCAAATAAGCAATTTGGCGGGCGGTCAATAAAGGTTCTGGTGTTTTGGTCACCACTAAATAGGCAAGCATTTCATGCTGGTTCTGAATAGGGTAATTTGTCTCGCCAGCATGGGTTTCTAGCGCGAGATAGAGTTCCGGTCCGGGCAATATTTCTTCAAAAACGAGATTGATTTGATCAATAATTGCGGGGAGC
>JBNLCD010000644.1:0-3169 GCA_050303635.1 Anaerolineae bacterium | reverse complement strand
TACCGGGGTCACTACTGCCAAAAAACTGTCCGTCCAAAATTTCGCCTGAGCTAACATCATTGATCGTGACAAAAACATCATCACCAAATGATTCCCATTGACCAGAAAAGTTGATGACATTGGGACATTCAAAGGCCACGCTGTCAAAAAACGAATTATCAACAGGCGCTGTTCCGGCTTCGGCTGGAACTTGTTGAAGAAAAGTAAAACTGCTAATTGCGACAACCGCAACCAACACAAACCGTACAAGAAAACGCATTGGAAAATTCTCCCTGTTTTAGGTCCCTACCCCACTTCATCCTGACTAAATCAGGATTATTTCTATATACGCAAGGTTTGATGAATTTGGATTGTTGCAATAATTTGATCTCTCTAAATTGACGATGTGAGTTTTGGCGAGGTAAAGACCTGCAGACCCTTGTTTAGGAAATAACCTAGGCCTGCGTTGATATCTTGATACCTCCTGCATGTGCCCATAACAAGGCGGCTTTAGCCCCGTGCCTTGAATGTAACTTAGCAGTCTCATTCACTTCTGTGTTTCAAAATTCACGTTGGATAACCAAAAAGACTAGAGCAATGCCCTAGTCTCTTTCTTATATGGTCTAAGTTCTGGTAATTCTAATCCACGGGTATCGCATTCAGTGGATACACCTTATTCAGCGGCACATAAACTGGATTACAGGACCCAATGAAAATACCCAGCCATGTTTCGCCCTCAGCGCCTTTTTGAATATCCACAATCAGATAGGTATCTTGCCCATCTTGATCCACATCATGCAACACCCAAATCAAATTGCCTGCGAGATCACGGGCGGGTTCGCCGTTGGGTTCACTGTAGCCCAATTGTTGATCAAGCACGAGTGCCGTACCGTAAATCGTAAATGTCGCATCACAACCGGCAATGGATGCACATTCGGGGATTGTGATGAGTTGAGAATCTTCTAGAATCACATGTCCGACAGGGTTTGGTGGTGTAGGCCCTAGTAATGCAAGTGCTTCAGGCGCGGGTGGATTGTAAACTTCGGCCAAGCCTACGGTTTTCACAGCGGGCACTTCGGCTACCAAAAACGAACCTTGCCACATATCAACAATAACGCTATTGGGGAGAGGTTCACTCAGATTAAATGAACCTGAAAAATAGTTTATGCCTGGTGCGGTAGTGTTGGTGAAAAATTGTGTATCTAAAATAGTACCTGTTTCAGCATCATAAACTCGAACTAGCGCATCATCATCCGTATAAACCATCCATTGACCTGAAAAGTTGATGATATTGGGACATTCAAAAACAACACTATCGAAGTAAGAGTTATCAACACGAACACCCGCTTCAGCGGATTCTTGTTGCAAAAATGTAAAACTGCTGATCGCGACTAAGACAATCAGAAACATACGAACAAAATAGCGCATCGGTACATCCTTTTAAAATATGGCGAAAATTAGATGACAGCAACGTTAGACGACAATTTTAAAAATATAGACCTAAGCAGATAAATAAGCAAGGGAAGCGGGGATACGTTAATGAATCCCCGCTCATTATGGTTATATACGAAGTTTAAAACTTAATCTACCGGAATCGCGTTCAGAGGATAAACTTTATTCAGCGGCACATAAACTGGATTACAGGCTCCAATGAAAATACCCAGCCATGTTTCCCCTTCAATTCCGGTTTGGATATCTACAATCAGATAAGTGTCTTGCCCATCTTCGTCCACATCATGCAAAACCCAAATCAAATTACCTGCGAGATCACGGGCGGGTTCACCATTCGGTTCGCTATAGCCAAGTTGTTGATCGAGGACAAGCGCGGTACCGTAAATCGTAAATGTCGCGTCACAACCGGCAATCGATGCGCATTCTGGAATGGTGATAAGTTGCGTATCAAGTAGTGTCCAACCTGTTCCCGGTGGCAATGGTGGTGCCGAAGAAAGCCCATCTGCAATCGTATTAGGTGGGTTATAAATTTCAGCCAAACCAAACGGCTTCACAGGAATAGTCGTCGCGGCGACTGGAGATACAGCATACAAGTCAATCCGTACGCTAGCTGGCAAAGGTGCCGCTAAGTTAAATGAACCTGAGAAATAGTCGAGGACACTTGGACCAGCAGGTGAAAAATAAATATCATCAAGCAATGTCGCTGTGTTTGGATCATAAATACGAACATAGGCACTGCGACTCGTTGACGTATACCATTGTCCTGCAAAATCAATAACGCCGGGACAGGTAAAACTTACACTGTTGAATTGTTGAACATAACTGCCAGCTTCAACGGATGGTTGCTGAAAAAAGGCGAAGCTATTGATTGTGACCAGTGCAACCAGAAGAACACGGTATAAATAACGCATAGATAATACATCCTTATTTATTATGATTGGCGAAGAGTGGATGGCTTCAATGTAATATATTGATTTTAAAAATATAAACCTAAGTAAATAAATAATCAAGCTAAGCGAGGATTCAATTTGAATCCTCGCTTATTGTGTTTGTTGATGATTTTTAGTTTAGTCTACTGGAATCGCATTCAGTGGATAAACCTTGCTGAGCGGCACATACACAGGTTCACAGGCTCCAATGAAAATGCCGAGCCATGTTTCGCCCTCAGCGCCTGTCTTAATATCAATAATCAGGTAAGTGTCTTGCCCGTCCTGATCCACATCATGCAAAACCCAGATCAAATTGCCTTCGAGATCACGCGCAGGTTCACCGTTAGGTTCGCTGTAACCCAATTGTTGATCGAGTACGAGAGCTGTGCCATAAATGGTAAATGTCGAGTCGCAACCGGCAATAGATGCACATTCGGGAATAGTAATCAGTGCACTATCTTCTAACCATACTTCACCTGGTGGGGGTGGTGGGGTAGCAACTACTGCTATTTCCACAGATGCCGGTGGACTATAAATTTCGGCATGACCCACTGTTTTCTCAGAGACTGAAGCCGCCACGCCAAACCAACCTTGCCACATTTCAACAACAACCGTATCTGGTAATGGTGCGCTGAGGTTAAATGAACCTGAAAAATAATTCATGCCTGAGACTGACGTATTGGTGAAGAATTCTGAATCTAAAATATCACCAGTACTCGCATCGAAAACCCGCACAAGCACATCATCCCCTTCAATTGCATCCCATTGACCTTCAAAGTTAATAAAACTGGGGCAACTAAATTCGACAT
>JBNLCD010000643.1:0-3169 GCA_050303635.1 Anaerolineae bacterium | reverse complement strand
AAAGGGTAAATCGCCCGGACCCTTGCGCCAGACTTGCAAGCGGAGCCACAAGCGACCCAACAAAATCAGCGAGGCAAGCCCCATGAGCGCATAGAGATATAATTCATGACCTTCAACATTCCACTGTGTCCAACGACAGGGCTGATCGAGGCTCTGACATGCTTCAGGAAAACCATCAGGCATAAGATTTCTCCAAAACTTGTTTACAAACAAAATTATAAAGTGTCATATTTTCATAGGTCGCTAGTATAACACTCGCCCTAAGTTTGTTGCAATTAATAATCAAATCGTGATTTAATTTTAATCTTGTGCTTGTCAAATCAATAAAACTGTAATAACCTTTAAAAGAAGTGGGATGAAATAATTAAAGCTCAGGAGAGCTCAAATTGACTAAATCAATCATCATAAATGAAAACTGGAAGATCCGTGCCCCTGAATGGGATGATCTTGAAGCAGTGAACGATCTCTATAATCGGTATATGCAAGATGTTTTAGGCATTAATTTCAGTACGCCTGAAGGATTGCGGGCAGACTGGACTTTTCCGAATATGACGATGGCCGATGATTTCCGGATTGTGTTCAATGAAAATAACGTACCTATTGGTTACGCTAGTGTGTGGAATCACAGTGAGCCACATACCAACGCGTTTATCAATTTAATGGTCGATCCGGCTTACAAAGATCACCCAGAATTAAATCAACTTCTATTAAGTTGGGTTGAAGAACGTGGACGCGAAACTTTGCAAAAAGCACCATCTGATGCAAAGCTGACCTTATCAGCAGATATTTATGTTCACCAAACAGAATTACAAGCTCTTCTTACTGAAGCAGATTTTCACAAGTCGCGTAATTTCTGGACGATGAAAATTGGCCTCGATCAAGCTATCCCCGAACCCCAGTTCCCTGAAAACATCAAGATTGTCACCCATTTGGACTTAAATGATTTAACGGCCTTATGTCAGGCTGTTGATGATTCATTTCGTGATCATTGGGGGCATGTTTCACAGCCGATTGAACTGGCTTTAGAAACATGGGAACATTGGTCAAATGTAGAAACCAACCCTGAATACGATGGTTCCATGTGGTTCATCGCAATGGATGGTGATGAAATTGCAGGGGTGTCTTTGTGCACAGCTAAAACGCAGGAAGATAAAACAATGGGTTATGTTTATACACTGGGGGTTCGGCGTGCTTGGCGTCGCCAAGGCTTAGCGCTGGCTTTGCTACACCATAGTTTTGGTGAAATGAAAGCACGTGGCCTCAAATCAGCCTCACTGGATGTTGATGCCCAAAGTTTAACAGGGGCGACTCGCCTTTATGAAAAAGCCGGAATGCATGTTTGGCGACATAGTGAAGCTTTCGAAAAAGTCATCCGTGACGGCATTGATTATCGCACCCAAGAACTTGAGGACTAGACTGAATGGAACGTCAACAACCAACACTTATCGAAAAAATTCCTGATAACTGGGTGATGCGTGCCCCAACAATTGACGATGCTGGATCAATGGCCGCTATGTTTAATATCCAAACAAAGGCCCTCGTTGGCCGAGAAGCATATTCAGAAGAATCACTGCGCAGTATTTTCTCTGACCCAGAATTTAATCCGGCCACAGATGCGCGGATATTCACAGATGAAGCAGAGGCGGTTATTGCTTATGTAGCTGTTTGGAATCCGCCACCATTTGTGGAACCACGCATTATTTTTCGGATTCATCCTGATTATGAGCAGTATCCCCTGCGGCAGACTTTAATCACATGGGGTCTCACGCGTACTGAGGAAATGGTAGAACTAGCACCTAAAGATGCGCTTGTTTCAGCGATAGCATGGTGTTTTGATAATGATACGCACGCTGTTGAATATTTACCTGAAGCGGGCTTTTCACATATCCGTAGTTCATATCGGATGCGGATTGCGCTTGATCAAGATATTCCAGAACCTCAATTTCCAGAAGGTATTTATGTTGATACATTTGCCAATGTCCAGGACTTACGCAAAATTTATCTCGCAGATAATGAAGCCTTCCGTGACCATTGGGGCTACGTGGAACAATCTGAAGAAGATGCTCTCAAATGGTGGCAACATTGGGTTGACACTGCACCTAACATCGATCCTAATTACTGGTTTTTGGCGATGGATGGGGATGAAATCGCAGGGGTGTCACTTTGTGAGTATTATATAGTGGGTCAAGAAGATTATGGACATATTGACTCACTGGGTATACGGCCTCAATGGCGACGCCAAGGGATTGCTCTCAATCTTCTGTATCACTCTTTCCGTGAGTTAAAGAAGTTAGGGCGCACGCATGTAACATTAGGTGTAGATGCTCAAAGCTTAACAGGTGCAACCCGCCTCTATAAAAAAGCCGGTATGGAAGTCGTTGAAACCAGCTTAACTTGGGAAAAAATATTGCGCGATGGGGTAGATCATCGGACACAAACACTAGAGAAATAAGTCGAAAATGAACTTGCAAGACACAAAGCTCCAACAGGTTTTACCACAAGGATTGGCAATGCGGGCACCCACCCGTGATGATGCGCCCGCGATTGCAGATCTCATGAATATCCATTTGCACAAATATGCAGGACGTGCAAATTATTCAGATGAGACTGTCTTAGCCACGTTTAATGATGATGTTTTTGATGTCGGGCGAGATCGACGACTTGTGATTGACATTGATGATGAATCAAGAATCATTGCCTATATTGCGGCTAAAAACAGAGCGCCATATCTTGAAACAGAAGTAGAATGCTGGATACATCCGGCGTATGTAACCAACCGGTTATACAGCAGTTTGATGATGTGGATTGAAAATCAGGTTCAGACAAATAGTGAGCGTACCGCGCCGCAAACGGAACTCAAAATGATTGCTGAATGTCTTGGAGAAGATAAGGCAACCCAGACATGGTTAGAGCAGTTGGGTTTCAAACGTGACCGCAGTATCTATCGTATGCGAATTGACTTAGCTAATTCTCTGCCTGAACCAATATTTCCCGCACATATCTCGCTTAAGACGTTTGCTGAAGTGAATGATTTGCCCAAACTCTATCGGGCTGACGATGAAATCTTCCGCGATCACTGGGATTATGTGAACCAACCAGAAGAAGCGGCGCTTCAAGAATGGCAACACTGGATTGATAGCTACGCCAATGTCGACTTTGATTATTGGTA
>JBNLCD010000642.1:0-3175 GCA_050303635.1 Anaerolineae bacterium | reverse complement strand
CAAGGTTACGAAGTCTGCGCTAAGTTACGGACCCAATCTGACTACAGTGCCTTGCCAATTCTCATTATTTCAGCACGAACCGATCAAGGTAGTATTGATAAAGCTATGTCATCCGGCGCTGACGGTTATTTTACAAAACCGCTCGATTTACCCTCGCTGACTCAAGAAATTGAGCGTTTGTTAGCTAATCCACCTCAGCATACTATTGAAAAAAATGGTTCAGATAATAAGCCTGCCGAAGCAGGTCAGACGATAGGCGAGGATAAGAAGGAAGCGGCTAAGCCGTCGGTGCCGTCATCAACCTCATCTACTTCAGTTCCAGACCAACCGCTTGCGACCAGTCAATCAGATGATAACTCGGCTGACAAAAGTTCAGCGAAAGCACCGGATAATCCACTATCAGATAAGAAACCCAAAGAGTAAAAACACCACACTTATGTCGGCGGAGTTTTGCTGATTTGAGTTTACCTATGATTACTAATTGACGATAAGCGGCAAGCTTCGTATAATACTTTGCTGTTATGTAAATTCTAGTTCAAGCCGCTAAACCAATTTTCCCCGTTAGGGTGCCTCAATATTTTGAACCAATTTGCAGGTGACTGCTAATGGTGGTAAAGCGAGAATTGGAGAAAATTCCAAAGATGTATGCAATTGTTCGTACTGGTGGTCGCCAGTATCGCGCCGAAGTTGGGCAAGTAATTGATGTTGATCGTTTGCCCAATCCTGAAGGCGAAGAAATTACCTTAGATGAGGTATTGCTCGTGGCTCATGATGACGCCGATCCTGTAATCGGTAAGCCATTGGTCAAAGGCGCTAGCGTTACCGTTAGTGTAGTTAAGCAATATCGTGACAAGAAAATTCTTGTCTGGAAGTACAAACCGAAGAAACGTTATCGCCGCCAACGTGGTCATCGTCAATACTATACCCGTCTCAAAGTCGAGGCTATCAACGTATAGGCGTACCTGCGTTTAGGCGCATCAAATTTTCAATGAGGAGAAACTAAAATGGCTCATAAAAAAGGTGGTGGTTCTAGTCGCAATGGTCGCGATAGCAACAGTAAACGCCTTGGTGTAAAGCGTTTTGGCGGCGAGCTTGTCATTCCCGGCAACATCATTGTTCGTCAACGTGGCACCCGTTTTCACCCCGGCTTAAATGTAAGCATGGGTAAAGACCATACCATTTTCGCAACAACGATCGGTCATGTTGAATTTCACAAAAAACGTGACGGCAAAAAGTATATTAATGTCGTTCCAATGGAACAATAAATTCACCAGTTTCTAGGGCTCGGCATTGTTCCGAGTGACCACATGATACTGGAAGGATAAAGAGAAGAGACCTATGAAAGAAAAAATTCATCCCACCTGGTATGAAGAAGCCGAGGTAACTTGTTTATCCTGCGGCACGGTGTGGACTTTGGGTGCAACATATCCAGAAAAACGTGTTGATATTTGCTCCAACTGCCACCCCTTCTATACCGGTGAACAACGTATTGTTGACACTGAAGGTCAAGTTGATCGCTTCATGAAGCGTTTGCAAGAACGTGATCGTCGTCAAGCCGCGCTCAGCAAAGAAGATGCTGAACCGACTGGCCCCGATGAAACTTCTTCAATTGAAGTATTAGAACTTGGCAAACGCTATACCCAAGCCATGACTGATGATGGCTTGAACACCGTCGGTGATGTCTTGAATCGCCTCAACGAAGAAGGTGACGAAGGCTTGACCCGTATTTCAGGTGTTGGCCGCAAGGTTTTGTCAGATGCTAAGAAGCAACTGCGTAACTTGGGGTTTGATGTACCTGATGTAGAACTTGACTAAATCTTTTAGTCAGTTGAATATGCTAAAATAAAAGCAGGTGTCATCTTGGCATCTGCTTTTTTCTTGGATATAGAAAGAAAACAACGATCCACTATGAAATACCTCATGAATCATTGGCGCAAAATCACTTTTATACTTCTTATCGTGGTCATCAGCTTTGGCTTATTGGTCTATTTAGGATCACCCAATAAAACATTAGCTATCGCACCGGAATATGAAACAAAAGTCCCCGCTGGCGAACCATTCAACATCACGCTCAATATTCAAAATACTAGCGGGTCAGATAAAGCACTGGTAAGTCTCGGTGTTGAAAATAGCTTTTTAGAACAAGGTATACAGGTTGAACGGACGGTGCCTAGCTATCGCACTGTCGCAAAAGGCAATTATTGGCAAGAATATCGTTTGGCCAGCTCGTTTTTGCCGCCGTTGGCCCCCGATGAAGAATTGCCGTTTCGTTTAACATTGATTGCCGCTAAACCGGGGCATTATAAAACCACGTTGACTTTTTGGGTTGAAAATGAAACGCGCCCCCATTATATAGACATTGAATTTGAGGTTATCGAGGAATAAAGCCCATGTCTATTGATTGGTCTGATACCGAACTCACCGCTGGTTTGGCTAGTTATAAGCTCCAGCCACTAAGTGATCTACAAAGCCGCTATGCAGACTTGCAAGCCGCCGACATGGATATATCACAATTATTTGTGCGGCTAGATGGCTTGGAAACCTATGTGGATACATGGGATATTGAAGCAGGGGTATGGCTAGCGGTGGCGGTGGTGCGCCTCGTCGATGAAGTTTTGACGGAATATACAACCGAGCAAAATCTACCCGTTTATGGTGGCGATCCTACTGAAGAATTAATGCTTCTAGTCCCGCTAGATAAAGAACAGGAAATTGTGCATCGGCTCTGGACAGCGTACCAAGAATTATATGATATACTAGCGCGCACACAACGCAAAGCAGGTAATCGCTATTGGCACCGTCGCGCAACGGTGGAGAATTTTCCCCAACTGATGATTGAAGTTGAAGATAGCGACTCCGCAGAAGAAGACCCAACCGGGTAACTTGTATTTTTTAGGATGGATAAAGCGCATATGCTTGAGTTAGCAACAATTCAGCAAGCATTAGCGCTGGATAATTTCGATGTCCAGCGTGCTCATCAAGCGATGGCCCCCTCAACTCGTGTCATTCGACGGCCTGACTCCAAACCCGGCGAAGCCAAATTGAGTGCGGTGATGGTTCTCTTATTTCCCGAAGACGGCCATTGGCATATCACCCTCATTAAGCGCGTTGAATATCCGGGTGTCCATAGTGGGCAAATTAGTTTTCCCGGCGGGCGTCATGAAAACGGTGAGAC
>JBNLCD010000641.1:0-3199 GCA_050303635.1 Anaerolineae bacterium | reverse complement strand
TCAAAGTTCGCAAGAATTCAGCTCCTTGCTTCCCGATAGTATTTTGCAGATCGTGATAGGCTTGGTCGCGCGCAATATCTTCGCCAAAAACAGCGCCGGCGACCATAATCCCAATCAGGAGCGCAGGTCCCAATGAGAAAGTCGCATAATAGGCCAATGAAGCGGCCAGTAGGGCGGTCTTATCACGTTGCCACTCGCCATAGACTTCACGCAAAAAGCTCATGATTTCACGCAAGAATTGCATAGATACGCTCTCTCATCTTTAATATTTTGACAAAAACGGGGAAATCTCAATAAGTATATTATGGTTAAATTAGGCGCGGGGCACAACTGACCTGTGCCCCGTCTTTTTTAATATGTCGTTACTTAAACTTACCCAATACCAAGCACGCATTTTGGCCACCAAAGCCGAAGCTATTCGACAAAATGGTATTCACTTCTTGTTGACGCGCTTCGTTCGGCACATAATCCAGATCACATTCGGGATCGGGAGTCGTATAGTTGATCGTCGGGTGGATGGTATTGGTTTGCAGGGTAAAAATGCTTGCAATGGCTTCTACCGTGCCGGATGCCCCCAGCAGATGACCTAGCATACTCTTGGTCGAGCTAATGGGAATTTTATAGGCATCCTCACCAAAGACTTTCTTGATGGCCAGTGTTTCCATCGCATCATTAATCGGGGTGGATGTCCCATGTGCGTTGATATAGTCAATATCTGTGGTATTGAGTTGGGCATCTTCCAACGCCCACTTCATCGCTTTAATGGCACCGGCTCCCGTTTCATCCGGCGAGGTGATGTGGAAGGCATCCGAAGAAATGCCATAGCCCAAAATTTCCGCCAGAATATTGGCATCGCGCGCGAGGGCATGTTCCAAAGTTTCGAGCACGACCACGCCCGACCCTTCCGCGAATACGAATCCGCTACGATCTTTATCAAAGGGACGACTCGCCGCTGTTGGATTGTCATTAAATTCGGTGGTGAGCACGGTCATGGAAGCTAGACCTTCCAAAATATAATCTTGGATGAGCGCTTCAACGCCACCCGCAATCATCATATCCGCCCGACCATCCCGCAAATAGCGCATGGCTTCACCAATACTTTGCGTACCACTGGCACAAGCCGCAATAATTGTGGAGAGTGGTCCCGTGGCTCCAATTTCACGACCCGCATAATAAGCAGGCATATTGGGTAATACATTAATCAGTTCCAAAGGACGGGGGCGACGCCCTTCATTGGAAAAACGAAGATTGCTGGCGGAACCGACTTCATATCCGCCTTGACCAACCCCCATCACCACACCAATCCGTTCTGATTCGCGTTGTAAATCTTCGGGGGTGAGACCCGCATCTTCAACAGCAAAACGCGCCGTAACTTGGGCAATTTGTGAACAGCGCGCCATGCGTTTATAATCACGTTTATCTAAATATTGGCTGGCATCGAAATCAACTTCACCCGCAATTTGCACGCGGAGGTCGCTGGCATCAAAAGCTTGAATTTTTCGAATACCTGATTTTCCGGCAACTAAGCTATCCCAAAATCCATTGGATGACATGCCCAGCGGAGTGATGGTACCCATGCCGGTTACCACAATACGGGGAAAACCATTGCGGGTTAATTCCATGAAGATGTTTCCTTACTAGTTAAGTATTCCTGTCAAATATTTGTTTGAATATGTCGGGACAGTATAGCAGATTCTCGCAATTTTCGGAGACAATAATCCTGTCAAAACCTCTCTTAAATAGGATTTTTTCGGAAAATTAGCAAGATTATTATTGGGCTTAGAATATACTTTAGGGAGATCATCCACGTTATGAATTTTCAAGAAAAATTGGCTAAATATGCTGAGGTTATTGTTAAAATTGGCGTCAATTTACAACCCGGTCAACGTCTGCTGATTGGCTTGCCGAATTATGCGGTGCATCTCGATAGTGCGCCGCTCGTCCGTGAAATTACGCGCGTCGCTTATCAGATGGGCGCGAGCTTAGTAACCGTGTTGTGGTCAGACCCGCAACTCAACCGCTTGCGCGTCCAATATGCTCAACCCAATACCTTGCTCAACTATGATGAATGGCTCATCAAAGGGATTCATGAATATGTCAGCGCCAACGATGCGGTGCTTTATCTCGGTTCATTAAATCACACTCTTTTTGATGGCCTTGATGAACAAGCTGTGGCGACCTATCAAAAATCGTTATCGCAATTTAGCATGACCTTGCGCCGCGCGCTGATTGCCCATTCGAATTATTCGATTGTCATTGCCCCAATTCAAGTTTGGGCGGAGCAAATTGGCATCACACTGGAAGAATTTTGGGAGCAAGTGTTCCGCATCTGTCGGGTGACGGCTGATGATCCGGTGCAAGCATGGGAAGATCATGTGCAAAATTTACTTCATCTGTGTGATTATCTCAACGCGCGCCAATATAGCTCGATTCACTTTAAAGGGCCGGGCACCGATTTGACAGTCGGTTTAGCCGATGGTTATCAATGGTTATCTGGCAAAGGCACGCGCTTTGATGGCTTGCCCTACATGGTCAATATGCCGACTGAAGAAGTGTTTACCACACCGCATCGTGAACGGATCAATGGCCATGTGACCGCCACTAAGCCCATGAGTTACCGCAGTTCGCTCATCAAAGATTTTTCCTTCCAAATCGAAAATGGCCATATTACCAATTTTAGTGCTAAACAAGGCGAAACCTTTTTGCGAGGTCTGCTCGATAGCCATCCGACCGTACGCATGTTAGGCGAAGTGGCACTGGTGCCGCATAGTTCGCCCATTTCCCAATCGAACCTGATTTTCTACAATGTGCTCTATGATGAAAACGCCGCGTGCCATATGGCGCTTGGCAATGCCTATCGGTATGCGATTCAAGGCGGTTCGGAGATGACGGATGAGGAATTTGCCGCGCATGGTGGCAACACAAGTATCACCCATGTCGATTTTATGATTGGGTCTGGTGCAATGGATGTCGATGGGGTGCGTGCGGATAACACGACTGAACCCGTTATGCGGCAGGGCGAATGGGCTTTTGATTTGGAGTAGATTTTGTTGAAATGAGGGGGCGAGGCGTGCCTTACCCCCTACAAAACATTTGAATGATTTATTGGAAACGGGGCATCACTTCGGCGGCAAAACGCAACATCTGGCTATGATCATACGCCACTCGATGAAAATAGGTGATGATATAGTTGATGCCT
>JBNLCD010000640.1:0-3215 GCA_050303635.1 Anaerolineae bacterium | reverse complement strand
CCCATTATTTTATCAAACCACATCAGGCCCTTGCTTAGCCAAAACTCACGTTAAATCACATTTTTAAAAGCACAAGGCCCTGTTGTGACTACCTTGTCAGAGATTTTAGACCAGATAATCCACTTTTGAATATCCCCTAAACCTTGAGCTATTGAAGCGCGGCATCCAATTCACGAATAGCCGCTTCAATATCACTATCATTGCCGTGACCTAATTCAATCCATTCAATCTGGAAGCTATGATCCCCACCCGGACCGCCGACTTGCGTAACTTTTGCGCCATACAGGGTGCCTGCACTCATGTTACTAGCTTCATCGGCGACAAATTTAAATACGACAACATTTGTGCCATCATCACCGAAATAAACGGTGCGCAGATCAGAAGCCACAACGCCACTCTCATTAGATTTACGTCCCCATGCATAACGTTTGCTGACCGCATTTCCATCTGCATTGGGCGTGATTTCAACTACCCAACCATAATCATAGGGATTCGCTTGGCCCCCTACATATTCATTCATGTTCGCGACGTTATTCAAATCGCCTGCACCGGGCGCAGATTCTTCAGCGCTCAAAGCGGTATTCCAAGGGCTAACGCTCGATCCACAATTGTTCCATGTCCCTTTTACGGAACCAAAGTTGACCATTTCCCCACTTAACACCGTCCAAGTTCCGTCAGCTTCTTGCTGAATATTAAGACGACTGACGCCACCCGGTCGACACTCGAAATTCGTGTAGAGGATACCTTCAGTTCCCGCCGTATTGGTGGGTAAATACATGTTTCCATCAGTATTGTGACAAGCGGAAACGGTTTCACCATCACCATTTATGATTTGCCCAAATTCCATATCGTCAGGGGCATTCGGAATCGCTTTACCGGCGCGCCCCAAAATTTGATATTCCCCGGCGGCAATTCCCACCATTTGTTTAGCCTCGCCTTCCGGCATGGTGATGGGCTCAAAATCATCGGTATTCGCGTTAAAGCCATTCACCACACCAATACCCGATGCATTAAACGGCTCGATATTACTCGAAGCCGGATGCTGATAATTCAGGAAGAGTGTGCCATTGGCTGTGACATGGACACCGGTAACCTCGGCGCCTAGCGGAACATAACCAAAGCGTTTCAAAGAGCCATCATTGGGATCAAAGACCCAGACCATATTATTTTCATGCCCGCTCGTATCTTCGGCAATCCACACCCGACCGCGCGCATCAATGGCCACCCCATCGGGTTCAGCAATATTATTGACATCACATTTATTGAGGGCATTGGCTTCATCATAAGGACCGCCCACAACAGCGGGTACCAATTCGCTAATATCCATATTGTCATCAAGATCAGCCATGTAGACAATGCCACATAGATTTTCATCTAGCTGAATATCACCCGCACCGTCTGACATACCCTGGTTAATGAGACTCATCGCCATATATAAACGATTGTTCTCGTAATCAATGGTCACCCACTCCATTTTGCGAAATTCAGCGGTTGCTCCCACACTCGCGGCATAGGCTCGACTTTCGAGAAATGGTGCATACGGATGATCTAGCGATATGGGAACGCTGACACCGCCACCATCTTGCGCAGATGTGGTTTGCGGCTCAAAATGCGTGCTCAAAATTGTCGCCAGAAACGTTATGCCAATAAGTAAAACGATTAGATGTTTCATGATAAAAAAAACTCCTTTAAATGGGGGGATTTAGACACTGCCACCTGAACAAGATTTTATATTTCACAATGTTGAAATTGGGCGATGGTGACAGGGCATCACTTTAAACTATAGTACCTTCTCCACATTAAATCTAATGCATGGTGAAGACTTAATGGTCCGTGCTTGCTTTAACATGCTTGTTTTTATAATGAGCGGTATGGTTTCAGCCTGCCGCGCTTCTTCGTATCTAATCGACATAGCTCTTCTCTCCCCAACAAAAAACATCTCCGCCGAACGAATCGACGGAGATGCCAACAAGAGGAATGAAGAGATAGAGGAGATTAGCCACACCCACCACTAGCCGCGGCGCGTGAGGTCTCTAGCTTAACTTTTTCTTCATATTCAAGCTCATCAAACACATCATGGTTAGGATGGGCCGCCGGGTGACGATCACCAATCGCAAAGCCAAAATCATAGGCCAATTGATCATTGGCGTGTTCGGAAATATAATTTGCCGTCTTAAATTCATCATCGGCAAAAGTTTCAAGCCAATGATTAATCCCACCTTCAAGGATATAAACATTCGGGACGCTCTCGGCGACCAATGTCTTCCATGCTTCAGTGGCTTCAGTTTCATCATTACTGACGACAAAGAATACTGTGTTCATTGGTTCTAAACGTAATTCAGGAATAATGTCGTCTAATTCATCCATCGTTACATTGCGAGCTTGATAGAGATGGAAAATATTGTAATCGGCTTCATCACGGACATCTAAAGTGACGATGCGGATCTTTTTATCAATTGTCAGGGCTAAATATTCAGCCGGATCAACTTGGACTTCACGCTTTTCAAGTTGAGCGGTTTTTTCTTCTTCAATCCAACTCCAACGGCGGTCCGTGTCTGGTTGGCCCATCAACATCACAACAGCGGCCATGAGCGCCAAACCACCAGCGGCATAATAACGCCATTGCGGAGCTTCAGACATAGGCTTGTTGCCAAAGATTTGTTCGAGATATTCAGCCCCCCAGAACATGAGGATAGCCATAATCACGATGCCGAGCACAACCACACCCGCATCGAGTCCTAGCCAATCTTGGATGGTGTAGCGGCCATAATCAGATGAATACCAGAAGGTTTCATATTCACCCACGGTTTCGCCGAAAAGGAAAATACCAAAGAAGACGCCGGCCACAAAGATAATACCGTCAATCTTGCCTGTCGCCGCCGCGACTAAGGATGTCCCCGGACAGAACCCGCCGATAATGAAGCCAACCCCCATTACCAAACCGCCCACAATACCCGGCCATAAATAGGTCGGATTAACATAAACCAAGTTGTAGTCAAGTAAACCAACACTCGCCATCAAAAAAATGAGGGTGCTGGCGACGATGATGGAGGTAAAAAATACTTTAAATACGGTCATATCTTTCAAATAGAATTGACCAGCGAGGGTTCGTGAATTTGCGAACCCTGAAAGTTCGAGCACAACCCCAAAAGCAATCCCCACGATGAGGTAAACAATATAGGATTCCCAGTGCCCCATGCTTTCTGCTAATGCTA
>JBNLCD010000639.1:0-3225 GCA_050303635.1 Anaerolineae bacterium | reverse complement strand
CATAACCATAAATGAGCAATGTTCCGGCCTGATTAAAGGTTACGCCCGTTGTCCAGACCGTACCGTCTGTGATTGCGCCATCTATGGCGTAAAGTTCTTCGCCGTTTTCAACATCCCAAAAACGCACGCGACCAGATTGTCCCGTTGAAACGAGAATGTCACTGGTGGGGTTAAACGCCAATTGGTTGCCGTCATATTGCAAGCGCAATTGGTGGACTTGTTCATACGTGTCGGCATTCCACAGACGAATATCATTATCTTGCCCGGTGCTGGCTAGCCACTGCGCATCGGGACTAAAAACAGCCATCCGTAAACGGCTAGAGTGTCCAATGAAGCGATTCACCCGTTCGCCCGTTGTGGCATCCCATAATATGAAACTGCCGTCGGGATGAGCGGTCACAAAATAGTGGCCATCCTGCGTAAATTCAACCGAACTGACCCATTGAAAACCGCGTTGCCATGCGACTTGCAACATAGTTTCATTGGTTGCAAAATCACGCAATTCTGTAATGCCACCTTGATAACCGAGGACCAGATATTGGCCATCGGGCGAAAAATTGACGGCGGTCGGTTGCAAGGCCGGGGCTTGAACTGAATCCAAAATTTCGCCTGTGGCGAGATTCCAAACTTCGAGAATACCCCCATCACCGATGGCCGCCACATACTCGCCACTCGGATGAAGGGCCATATCCCAGATATTTTCGTTGGAGGAGGTCATCGTCCGTATCAGATCAAAGCTTTCAAGTGACCATACCTGAACATCATTGACGCCAAACACAACTAATTGAGTTTCATCAGGCGTGAGTATCAATTTTCCGGCTTGGCCACTTGGGGATCTGAGTGTTTTGAGAACTTGTAGCTCCGTGATATTGTTGAAATCAATGGGCGCTAAATTGGCGAAAATATCTGCTTCAACCGTTCCTGCTTCGGAATTTGAGGCGGCGGTGGGTGTTTCGGTTGGTAGCGGCGTTGCGGTCATATTGGCCGAGGAAACACCTTCCAAGCCACCATCATCTGTATCTTTATCATCATCAGAGCCACAGGCACTCAGCGCGAATACCGTTATAAGGATCAAAATCCCGATCATTATTCGATTTTTATACCACTTGTTCAACAAATTTTTTCCTTAAGTGTATGCGTAGAGTTTATCAATAAGGTTCATAGGCTCTCTATTTATATACGATCAAATCTTGATATTGTTCAATTGTGCAATATCAAAAAAATGTTTGCCCATAGTATAGCGGACAAGCATTAAACCGCGTATAGAGTTTCTTATGGATATTGATTAAAACGGTGAGTAGATAGTCCCGCCGCCATCTGCATCCGGGTCGATATCGTCAATCGGTTCATAGACACCTTCCACATAAGCGGTGGGGGTCGTGTCATCCGGATTGATGGGCGGTTCTTCATCGATCACTTCAGCTTCAGGTGCCGGACGGACGGGCTCTTCCACACGGATTTGTGGTTCAGTGGGCAAATCGTCTTCATAGGTGCCCGATTCAAGTTGTTGGATAGACTGCGAATGGAGCATTTGCAGAACTGCCGCAATCTCACCCACATTTTGGCGCGTTTTGGCATGGGGCAAGCGTTCGAGGGTCCGTTGAATCAACAACTCGTTGGTGTTGATGCCCATATCATGCGCGACTTCGCGAATAATCTGCAAAACGCTCAATTCAGCCCGAATCGAGGTGCGTTGTTCCCAGACTTCTTGCGGAATCATCACATCGACAAAGGTCACATTTTCATTGATGAAGACACCATAATCTTCCCACATGGAGAATTTCTGATGGATGGCGGCTTTGATATTGGCTTCGGTTTCTTCTTCAACAGCCAAATTGAAGCTTTGCACTTGTTTCATATGTTCGGAAACAATATTGGCTAGAATGCCTTCCGCCGTTGCTTTGATGTTGTCGGGATAATTTTCTTGTACCCAACGGAAATTTTTACTGCCGTAGACATATTCAAAATCGAATTCGAAAAGAACCCGCACGTGAATTTCAAATTTATCATAATGGCGATTGTGGGCCAGCGTGTCCATCTTCACCATAATGGGATTAACCCGCCGCCAGTAAATTGTTTCTTGAAGCGGGGTGATTCGACGCACACCACCGCCGGGAATGAGCGCAATAATCCGGCCATCCCAACCCTTCAAGATGTGCCATTCGTCATCTTCGCCCTTGAGGTGCACCACTTTGAGCGGTTGAGCCCATGCAATCAGACCGAATAGGCCAACCAATCCCGCGACCACACGCGAAATCCAATTGAGACCACTCGCACCGAGGAGACCTTCACCCAGCAGAAAGATGAAAAATGCGGCAAAACCAAAGCCAACAAATAGGCGAAAGGCTACCCCAAAGGCGTAGTTGAATCCGTATTCGACAGGTGGGGCATCATTGGAATTAGGATGTTGATTCGTCATAAATTTCCGATAAAAAACACTAGCTTGATAAATTCTTGACAGCTTGGCAACACATAGCAAAATGACTTCATACTTGATTCTGACAAAGCTCTGCTATTATTTTTAGTTGATAAACCAAGTGTTGCACAATTGTGAGTGTATTATACACTGCTCATAAAGTTTTGGTATGTTTTAAGTCTAATCCCTGTGAGCTAGAGCCAATTGCGCCGAAAAAATTGCTAATTTTCTATAAGATTTTTTAACCAGCGCAGTCAACACTATCTCAAGTTAGACACGCTCGCCTATAATCGGGGTAAGTCAACGGATAAGCCAGAGAGAGAATTGAAGTATGCAACGAATAACCAAAGCAATTTTCGGAGATGCGCAAGATCGTGTCCTCCGTCAATATCAAGACCGGGTCGCGGATATTAATGCGCTCGAACCGGAAATGGAAAAGCTCAGCGATGAGCAATTGCGCCAAAAATCATTTGAACTCAAAGAACGCGTGCAAGATGGGGCCGATATAGAAGATGTTTTGAGCGAGGCCTATGCCCTTGTCCGCGAAGCAAGTAAACGAACCATCGGTTTGCGGCATTATGATGTCCAGCTTATCGGGGGTATGGTTCTGCACGAAGGTAAAATTGCAGAAATGCGCACCGGTGAAGGTAAAACTTTGGTGGCAACCTTACCGCTCTATTTGAACTCATTAACCGGCAAGGGTGTGCATTTGGTCACCCCGAATGACTATCTGTCAAAAGTCGGTTTGCAACAAATGGGCCCGGTCTACGAATTTTTGGGCGTGAGTGCCTCTGTTATTCAAAGTAGCG
>JBNLCD010000638.1:0-3235 GCA_050303635.1 Anaerolineae bacterium | reverse complement strand
GACTAATTGCGCGAGGGTCGTTTCAATCACTTCATCTTGCAGAGTCGACGCGTCGACTTCATCCAGCACTTCAAAACGAGGGTCAAGCACGGCCTCCACCGGATTGGCCCGCAAGATTCGTGAGCATAACCCGTGAATGGTGCTAATCCGTGCGCTATCGAGATTGTTTTAGTGTTCTTGCCAGCGTTGACGGGTTGCTTCATTGAGCGCGGTATCCACCACTTTTTCGCGAATCGTGTCCCGAATCCGTTCGCGCATTTCCCGCGCGGCTTTTTCGGTGAAGGTAATGGCCACAATATCGGTCAGTTCCCAATCTTGGTTCACGGTTAGGAGGTGCATGAAGCGTTGCACCAGTACCGACGTTTTCCCACTCCCCGCGCCAGCAGTGACAATGAGATTGCGATCTGTAATTTCAATAGCTTGCAGTTGTTGGGAGGTGGCTTGCATAGGTGGTGTTTATCCTCTGGTGAGACGTGAATAGCTCCACCCCTAATCATAGATAATCTTCGCCAACTTGGCCAGTTTTGCGCGATGTTGGATCAGGCGTCAATGGATTTGGATGCAAATAAACGGATGGGCACATCGGCCCATCCCTACGAGTGATATTATAAGTCTGTTTTCTTGAGCAAATTTTGTGGCGAAAACGTATCAGCCCGAGTCCATTTATTGGACTTTGCTTGGCGTAGCGTCGGATTTCAATCCAATGCGGTTGCTCCACATTTTCAATTCAGCCAACACCGTAAAATCGCGCGGCACACGTCGGGCAAGGGTAGGTCGCAAATTTAAGCGTTTGTGCTACACTGGAAAGCGATATCAATCTGATAAGGAAATCTTGACCTAGCGCGCTTATGACCCAAGTTTCAGCAACTCCACCTCATCCCTCATCCACCTCAACCGTGGATGATTTTTTGACACGGCTTCAACGCCAATTAGTAGCAAACTGGCGACGATTTGTGACGCGTGGCGATTTATTGGCGCTCATCATTGTGACGGGCTTGCTGGCCATGCCCGTGTTTGCGCTGGCGAATGCCGATTTCGCCGATGGCCTCATTCTCATTATGCCTATTACCCTCGTTGGCATCTTCCTGAGCTTTATATTGGCGCGCAGTCGCTTCTATGAGATTGTGGCCTTGCTCGTTTATACGGGCTATGGGGCGGTCGTGATTGCCGTGGTCAGTATTTTGGCCTTACCAGATAAGCCGGGTTTGCATACGGGCGTCATTGAAATTGGTGAACGCCTCAATCGCTGGTTTACCACGGTTAATGAGGGTGGCGCAGGCGATGACAATTTGGTCTTTGTCATCTTTTTGGCGATTCTCTACTGGTTTCTAACCCTGAATACACTCTGGCATATTTTCCGTATTAACCGCGTCTGGTTAGCGATTTTGCCACCGGGGATTGTCTTGGTGACAACAATCATCAACGCCCTGACCCCGAATAATATTGAGTGGTATCTGGCGGGCTATTTATTTTTCTCGCTGATTTTGATTATCCACTCCAACCTCATTGAGCAAGAATATCACTGGTATGTCAATCAGACCCGTTATCCGCGTCATATGCGGCAAACGGTCTTACGCATCGGTGCTGTGATTGCCTTATTTATCACAACGTTTAGCTGGATAGCACCCGCTAGTCAAGATAATGATAATTGGGAACAATTCCAAGAATTTTTGGGCAGTGATCCGCTCGAACAAGTCCGTGATTTGTGGCAACGCCTCTTCCCCAACTTAGAAGGTCAGGGCATTGCGACGGCGGATTATTATGGTGGGGATCGGCTTGATTTAAGCGGTCCGGTTCAACTGGGGGATGACCCCGTGATGCAAGTCAAAATCAGCGAAGATTTAAGTGATCGGCGCATCTATTGGCGCTCAACCATTTTTGATACCTATCGCAACGGCTCATGGATTCATCAACGGGATATTCGCGTCCACAAGGAAAGCAGTGGTATGACCTTCAATACGGGGGATTATACCGCGCGCCAAAATTTAACCCAGACATATGAACTTGAAATTCCCGCAACATCATTGATTTATGCCGCGCCCCAACCGCAAGTCATTAACTTGCCAGTTGAAGCTGAAATTAACTGCGTTAATGGTGGTAGCTCCAATTGTGTGAATGATAATCGTGAAGCAGACGTGGCAACAATTCGTTCACGCGATATTTTGCGGACAGGTGATTCGTATACCGTTGAATCCTCAATTAGTGTGGCCACCGCTGAACAACTGCGCAGTATCAACAATCAGTTTCCCAGTTGGGTGCTTGAAGATTATTTGCAAGGGGGCGATGAAGTTGACCCCCAAATCCGCGCCCTCACGGAGCAAATTGTAACGCAATATGGGGCGGTCACCAATTATGATAAAGCCAAAGCCATTGAACATTGGCTCCGCAACAATATTACCTATAACGAGCTCATTCCGCCGCCGCCTTCAGGTCGTGATCCGGTGGTGTGGTTTATTTTTGAACAACGCGAAGGCTACTGCAACTATTTTGCGACCTCAATGGTGTTGATGTTACGTAGTCAGGGTGTTCCGGCACGGATGGCCGCCGGTTTTGCCCAAGGTGAATATGATTCCAGCACGCGCACCTATAGCGTTATTGAACGCGATGCGCATACATGGGTAGAAGTTTATTTCCCGGATTATGGTTGGGTTGAATTTGAACCGACGCCGGATGAAGATCAACTCCAACGTCCGGGTGATCAACAATACAACAACTATCCGACGTTTACGCCGATTCCGAGCCCGACGCCGAGTTTGATTCCGTCGAATACGCCGCCACCAGTTGAATTAACCGCGACGCCGAGCATTACGCCGACGCAAACCCAAACGCCGGAAGGCACGCCGCCGAACGAAGTCACGGCCACACCAAGTGCCACACCATCACCGACGATTACACCGAGTCCGACGGTGACCAATACGCCGACGCCGGACCCCAGTCAGGAAGAAACGCCGATTACCAATGTCACGGCAGATGATGACGACAGCGATTGGTTGCGCTGGCTCCTCATTATTCTCGGCATTTTGTTGGCCCTGATTGTGGGCATTGGCCTGCTGGGTCTATTCCTCGTCTGGTGGGTAGAATATCGCGGTTTGGGTGGGCTGACGCCGGTCCAAAAAGCCTATGCACGCATGGGGATTTATGGACGCTGGTTGGGAGCAGATCTCAATGATTTGCTCACGCCCGATGAACAACGCCGTCGCTTGGTCGATGAAGTACCGGATGGACTAAAACCGAT
>JBNLCD010000637.1:0-3245 GCA_050303635.1 Anaerolineae bacterium | reverse complement strand
GCGATGCGCGATGTATTTGATAACAATGACCGCATGACGTTTGAACAATTTGTTGAAGCAATGACCATGCGCGGTGAGATTCAAGCGGCGGGCGCAGTGCGGATTTCGGTGGGTTTAGCAACCACTTTTTCCGATATCTATCGCTTTATGAACTTCGCGGAAACATTTATTGATCAGGAAGTTGATGAATCAAACAAGGCAGTTCCGCCGGATTGTCGATAATCTGCTATGTCAGCCAGCCGTTAGGTTGTCAGGTCGGCAGTAGCCAACAATAAGTCAGCACGCAGTTGAACGGACGGTGATCGTTATTCGGTCGCCGTCTTTTGTTGGCGGGATTCTCTCTATAATAATCTTCGTCTGAAAAGAAGACAGAGAGGACATCTTATGAAACTACGCACAATCTTGCTCATACTCGCGCTCATCGCAACGAGTTTACCCATTGCCAAAGCCTTTGCTGGAGATGATGGGACTAAAGCCAAACAATATGCAGATCTCGCTGAAGAAGCCTATTGGTCCGGTGATTTGGATACGAGTATCAGCAATTATGCCCAAGCCCATACGCTTGATCCCGACAATGAAGACTATCTTTTCGCCTATGTACGCAATTTAATTTATGGAAGCTATGCATCACGCGCTAACGTCTATCGGGCTGAGACTGCGCTGGTTGTTTCCCAAGATTTTGTTGAACAACATCCAACCAGCGCGCAAGGCCAAGCGGCTTATGCGCTTGCTTTAGTCGACAATGATCAATCAAGTGAAGCTATCACAGCGGCGAAGCAAGCGATTGAACTCGAACCCGAGTTCGCCGAAGCACATGCTTATTTATCGCTGGCTTATCGTGGTGATAGTAATTGGTTACGAGCCCAAGAAAGTGCGCAAACAGCTGTCAATCTGGATGATAAAAGCATTGATGCCCATCGTGCCCTCGCTTTATCTTTGGCATTTACGGGCGAGTGGTCGATGGCAGTTGATGAATATCGCATTGCCATTCGTTTGCATCCGATGCTGGACGTGCTATATTTTGAAATCGCTCCCTATTATATGGTGCAAGAAGACTATGCGAGTGCCGAAACGGTTTATAATACGATTATCGAAAATAATCCCACCAATGCAAAAGCATGGGCCCGTAAATGTGAGTTATTTTTCCGGTCTCAAAGCGATGATGAAGCCCTTGAAGCGTGTCAAGAAGCATTGCGACTTGAGCCTGACTTTCCCGAAGCATTACGTTCAATCGGCATGGTCTATTTTACGATGCGTGACTATGAAACCGCGATTGATTATTTTGATCAGTGTATCACCGCAATGAATGACCAAGGGTTCCCCGCCTCTAAACATCTAGAACAATGTTATTATTTGCAAGGACTAGCGTGGCAATTCCTAGATGATTGCGCAACGGCTGAAGAACTTTTCAATTTTGCGCTAACCAATATCAATCTCACAGAGAACGGCAAACAAATCATTCAGGATGGCCAAGCACTGTGTGATTGATAATATCCGGTCAATAGAGGGTCACGGCACGCCGTGGCCTTTTTATTTTAGGCAATTCCGTCCATATCATTTCATTAAATTAACCAAATTTGAGCCTTTTACTGACTATGCTTGTATAATGAGTGGTGTCTAACCCTGCACAGCCGTATGGCGATGCGCTAGAATGGGTGTGGGGAATTTCTGTACAGTTAGTAAAGGTTGGCTTATGCAACGTTATATCTATCCTTTCACCGCGATTGTTGGACAAGAACGCATGAAACGCGCCCTCATTCTTAATGCCGTTAATCCCGGTATTGGGGGGGTGCTCATTCGGGGTGAACGGGGTACTGCCAAATCAACAGCGGTTCGGGCTTTAGCCGCGCTGTTGCCGGAAATGGAAGTTTTTGAAGAATCACCGTTTGGGGATGATCCGCATCGTCCTGATTTATGGTCAGACTTGGTGCGCGATTGGCATGCGGAAGGCCGTGATTTAACGGTAACTACCCGCCAAACACGCATGGTGGATTTGCCTGTGGGAGCCACTGAAGATCGTGTGGTCGGGACATTGGATATTGAAAAAGCCATCCAAAAAGGCGAAAAACATTTTGAACCCGGTATTTTGGCCAGCGCCAATCGGGGTATTTTATATGTGGATGAAGTGAATCTGCTGGACGATCATATTGTCGACTTATTGCTGGATTCCGCCGCAATGGGGATTAATACCGTTGAACGGGAAGGTATCAGCTTCCAACACCCGGCGCGCTTCATTCTCGTGGGCACGATGAATCCAGAAGAAGGTGAATTGCGTCCCCAACTGTTAGACCGTTTCGGTTTAGCGGTGGAAGTTCGCGGTATTAAGAATACCAAAGAACGTCTCGAAATTTTGGAACGTCATATTGAATTTGATACCAATCCAGAAGCTTTCTATGAAGAGTGGTTACCGCGTGAAAATGCGCTCTCAGGGAAGATTGCACAAGCCCGCGAATTGGTTGATTATACGAAATATACCCGCCGCGACTTGTTCATGATTGCTGAACTCACCGGTAGTTATGAAATTGATGGTCACCGCGCTGATCTGGTTATTTTGAAAGCCGCCCGTGCCTTGGCCGCTTTTGAAGGGCGCGACGCTATCCAAGATATTGATATTTTCCGCGCGGCAGAATTAGCGTTACTCCACCGCGTAAAACGTGGACCATTCTCGGACACAACTCTGGATGTGGCTAATCTCGAAGAACGCATGTCGGATATCGCCGATAACGCGGACTGGGAAAGCGACAATAGTAGTACCGAATCAGGTAATCCAGAAGACGGTCAAGAATCCGAAAAAAAAAAGACGCTGAAACCGTAAGTGATATTGAATCGGGGCAGGACTCAGATGATTTTGGTAATGCTGAGCCTGCTCCTCAAAGTGTCTTCCACAACCGTGATGCTTATTGGTGGGAAGGTGGCAAGAAAACCGAATCCCAGCCAGAATTTACCGCCCGTCAATTGGATACGCCCCTCGATCGATTAACGCGTAGTAAAGCCGGTCGCCGTTCCCAAACTAAAACAGACCGCAAACGCGGTCATTACATTCGCGCCCGTCTTCCCCAAAAAGATAAAGTAACTGATTTGGCTTTTGATGCTACGCTGCGAGCCGCGGCCCCCCATCAAAAGAGCCGTGATCGCTCCAAACTCGCTTTGGCTTTGCGCAAAGAAGATTTGCGCGAGAAGGTGCGTGTGCGCCGATCTGCCAACCTCATTTTGTTTGCTGTGGATGCCAGTTGGAGCATGGCTGT